>NZ_BAAALF010000018.1:0-71165 GCF_039528135.1 Kitasatospora nipponensis
GACCGGCTCCCCGACCTGGTGGCCGGCCGGCGAGCCGGGCCCGCCGCCGGCGCCGCCGACCGCCGCGGCCTCGCCCCGCAGGCTGCCGGTGCCGCGCTCCCCCACGCCCGCGTGCTGCTCCCTGGGACCGGAGTTGAGCACGGGCTCGGCGCCCGGCGAGTGCGCCGGTGATCCGGTGACCGGATCCGACGCGGACGTCCTGGGCGCCGCCGTGGTGAGCCCCTGGCCGGTACCGGTCTCCACTCCGTGCGCCGCGTCGGGCGTCCCGACCGGCCGCGTCCCCACCGCCTCCGAGCCACCCGCCGTCACCGGACGGCCGGCACCGCCACCGGCACCGCCCTCACCCGGCGCCTCCACCGGTGGCGCCGGCCGCGTCCCCACCGGCTCGGGACCGCCCGCCGTCACCGGACGCCCGCGACCGCCGCCGCCCGGCACCTCCACCGGCCCGCCCGGGGTGGCCGGCAGGACCTCGCCGGGGCCGCCGGACACCGGACGGTCGATCACGCCACCGGGCACCTCGGTGACCGGCGCGTGGATCCCGGTTCCGCTGCCCGTTCCGGTGCCGACGTCGGGCCGGCCCACCGTGGGGCCGGGCCCCATGCCCACGCCGGTCTCCGGCGCACCGATCGAGTGCACCGGCTCGACCGGCGCCGGACCGTGCACGCCCACGCCCGGGGCATCCCCGTGCCCGGCCACCACCGGCTGGGTGTCGCCGTGGACCCAGGGCTTGTCACCCAGTCCCTTCGCCAACGGGCCCATCATCGACGGGATGTGGGCCACGATCGGCAGCCCGCCGGCCAGCGCGAGGTTGATCGCCTCACCCTTCCAGAAGTCCGCGCTGCCGAAGTCGGTGGTGGTGCCGTAGACGGCGTTCGCGATCGCCTGCGAGCCGATGTCGATGCCCAGTTGCACGCCCGCCTGCAGCCCCGCCTCGGTGGCGATGGTGCCCGCGAAGGTGAGCGCCTCGGGCAGCGCGGCGGAGATCACGCCACCCAGTTCCCCGATGATGCTCACCAGCACCTCGGGCAGGATCGCGCCCAGCGCCGCCCCCAGCATCTCGCCGAGTCCGGGCAGGAACATCAGCGGCAACGAGAGGATCGTGCTCAGCAGTTCGGCCAACGAGGAGCTCTCGGCCTGCCGCTTCTCCTGGTCCATCAACGAGACGATGTAGTCGCCGTAGGCGTTGATGTGGTTGCCGATCTCGCGCGCCGCGTCCACGGCCGGCGTGAGCTGCAGGGTGCGCAGGTCGTTCCAGGTGTTCTGGACCACGGTGTTCGCGTCGCCGGTCCAGCGCATCGAGTGCACCTGGGCGTCCATGGCGCCGAACTGCTCGAAGAGCCGGTCGCTGAAGTCGATCCAGGCGTTGCCCAGGTCGTAGATCGGACTGACGTCGAACGTGGGGTTGTAGTCCACCACTGGAATCCACCTTGCAGACGGCCCGGATCGGGGCGAGCGGCCGGGCCCGGGCCGGACGGGTCGGCGCGGCGCTCGGCGGCTCAGTAACTCTCGGTGATAGCAGTGAAGTTCGGGTCGGTGATCGGGGTGTCGCCGCCCCCGCCACCGCCCTTGCCGTTGTGGGCGTTCCAGATCGAGGTGTCCGAGACCGAGCCGGTGAAGTAGAAGAGGTCGACGATGGCGTCCTCGGCGCCGAGGTAGTTGTTGCCGGCGATGTCGAGCGCCGCGGCCACCCGCCCGAGCATGCTGTTCTGTTCGCCGTTCTTGTCGTTGGCCGCGCCGTAGAGCGCGGTCAGGCAGACCTCCAGCCGTTCGAAGAACTCCTGTGCCTCGTCCGCGGTCTGGCCCGCCCAGCCGAGTTGGAGCTCCTTGAGCGTGGTGAAGATGGTGGTGATGTCGGAACCGATGCCCTGGAGTTGGACCAGCACCTGCTTGCTGAGGGCCAGCAGCAGCTCCGGATCGACGCTGATGGTGGCGTCGGCCCCGGAGCCGGCGTAGACGGCGGGGGGTGGCTGGATCACGGTCGCTCCTCGGTGCCCACGGCTGAACCCGGCTACTTGTTCGCGAAGTTGGCGGTGTTGGTCTGCTCCACGTCCACGTACTGCTGGTGCGCGGCGGTCATCCGCCGGACCATCTCCTCCAGCAGGTCGTTCAGGTTGAGCATGTCCTGGGTGAACTCGGCCTGGAAGTCGGCGAACGAGGTGCCGGCCGGGCTGTGCCAGAAGCTCTCGGCCTGGTGGAAGATGTCGTTGATGATCGCCACCTTCTCCTTGATCGCGTCCTTGCGGGCGCCGACGATCACGATGGCGTCGGCCAACTGCGCCAGGTCGACCTTGAACTCGGCCGGGGTGATGCTCTCCGTCGTCTCGGCCACGCCGCCTGCTCCTCGCTGTCACCGCGCCCCGCCGGACCCGCCGCGCGGCGGACCCCGCGGCCGAGCCTAGGCAGCGGTCGACGGCCGGAACCATTCCCCTTTTCCCGCCGCCCGCGGTGTCCCCGAACGGGGACCTGTCCCCGCCCTCGCGCGCTCGCGAGGATGGCGACGGTCGGAAGCGGCGCCCGCTTCAACACGCAGTGCCCGCTGCCGTCATCGCGGAGGAACCGTGGCCAGCACCCCCCACAACGCGCAACACGGACCGCCCCGGGACGACAACCGCGACGGCCCCGCCGGCGGCGGCAGCGGTGACCCCTCGACGCCCGACCGGCTCCCCGCCTGGCAGGGCGACCCGTACCTCCAGGTGGTCTGGGGCGACGCGCCGGTGATCACCGGCGACCTGGGCCCGCAGGGCCAGGGCGGTGGCGGCGCCCACCGGAGCCACCCGGCGTTCACCGTCGACCTGGGCTCGATCCGGGACTGCGAGAACGGCATGCTCGGCCAGGCCCGCGAGTCGGTGGCCGGCTACATGCAGCTCAAGGAGCGGGTGCGGAGCGCGATCGACGCCGACACCGTCTGGGGCCAGCACGCCATGAAGCTGGTGGAACACACCTCGATCCTCAACAGCTACGGGACCTACACCCCGGCCCGGCCGGACACCCTGGAGGCCGACGGCCCGGTCCAGCAGTCGGCCGAGGCGTACGCGAAGGTGATGAACCCGGTGATGAGCGAGGTGCTCCGGCAGATCGCCGACTCGATCGAGAGCGTGGGTCAGTTCGTCGCCCTGCTCAACCGGGCCGGCCAGCAGTACGCGGCCGCCGACCGGAGCTCCTTCTTCCCCGACCCGCCCCCGCCGGTGGTCCCGGCCACCGCCTAGTACGGCAACGGTGCTTTCCCGCACACTTCGACCCCTCGGCACGGCGCCGCGCCACAGCGGCACGCCAGCTGAAATACGTACCCTCAGTTATTGAACCCCTGATGGTGGCGGCAGTGGTGCGACAGCAAAGGTGGCAAGCGGAGGCCCACCCCACCTGCCTCAGGAGCACCAGATGATCGCCACTGCCGCTACCCCCGCCCCCACGACGGTCGCCGACCCCGTACGCGCTGCCGCTTGCGTCCTGCCCGCAGCCGTCGAGGCGGTACCGTCCCTGCGCCACTTCGCCCGCGCCATGGCCCGAAGCTGGCACCTGCCCGACAGCACCCGGGAGACGCTCACGCTCATCGTGACCGAACTCGTGACCAACGTGATCCGCCACAGCGGCAGCCCGGACGTGGCGCTTCTTCTCACCAGCGACGCAGTCACCGTGACCATCCAGGTCAGGGACCGCGGACAGTGGCGTGCCCGGAGTACGGGCACCGCTCTCGACGCATGCTCCGGACGTGGCCTGCACCTGGTCGAGGCGTATGCCGGCTGTTGCTCCCTGCGGCCTACGGCCGTCGGCACTCAGGTCACGGCGGAGCTCTTCCTGCCGAAGCCGACGCTTGCCCGCTGACCGGGACGGCTGCTGGACGGACCAGCCCTTTTGCGACCGCCTCCGCCCGGATCTACCGTGGCAAGGACAGGGAAGGTGATCGCGTGGCAGCAGCTCTCAACCATGCGGCCACCGGGACATTCCACTTCGTCGGTCGGCAGCGGGAACTCGACCTGTTGCTGGCGGCCGTGCACCACCCGCCGGCAGTGGTCCTGGTGGAGGGTGAAGCCGGTATCGGCAAGTCCCGCCTGATCTGCGAGGCGGCCAGGATCCTGACGGCGGACGGCCTGCGGGTTCTCATGGGCTCCTGCCACCCGTTGCGTGAGCCGTTCCCGTACGGACCGGTCGCGGACGCCCTGCGGAAGGGCGCCCACTGGCTGCCCACCGACAGCCTTCCCCCCATCACCGGCGCGCTGGCCTCCCTGCTGCCGGACCTCGCGGACCGGCTGCCGGTTCCGCCTGTGTACCAGGAGGACCCCCGGACCGCGCGCCATCTTCTGGTCCAAGCGGTGCGATCCTTCCTGGCCGCCATCGGCCCCGCCGTCCTGGTGATCGAGGACATGCACTGGGTCGACGAAGGCACCCGCGATCTCCTGCTGCTCCTTGCCCGTGACCTTCCCGACCAGCTCGGCCTGATCGTCACCTACCGGGCCGAGAACCTGCCGCCCGACACTCCCGTGCTCGGAGCCGCCTACCGCCGCCCACCCGGCACCAGCGGCGCCACGATCCGCCTCGCCCCGCTTTCCAAGGTGGACGTCCACGCACTGGCCGACGCGGCCCTGGGCGACGGCGCCACCTCGGCGCTGGCGGCTGTCCTGTACGACCGGAGCCAGGGGCTGCCACTCGTGGCAGAGGAAGACCTGATCACGCTCTGCGAGCACGGCCTGGTCGGCAACCCCGTCGAGGCGACAGCCGACCTCGCACACGCCGAAGTACCCGCAGGGCTGCGCGAGGCCGTCGTGGAGCGCCTCGCCGCCCTCTCTCCGACCGCAGCGGCGGTCGTCGACGCCGCGGCGATCCTGGCCGTGCCCGCCGCCGAGCCACTGATATCAGCGGTGGCCGGGCTGACGCCCGAGCACGGCGCGCAGGGCCTGACGGAGGCCCTGCAGGCAGCGGTGCTCCGCGAGTCCGGCTCGGGGCAGTACCAGTTCAGACACGTCCTCGCCCAACAGGTCGCGTACTGGCACGTCCACGGGCCCCGCCGCACTCGTCTGCACCTACAGGCACGCGAAGCGCTCCAGAAGCAGTCACCCGTGCCACTGGTGCAGATAGCGCACCACACACTCGCGGTGGGTGACCGGCAGGCATGGCTGGAGCAGGTCGAGGAGGCAGCCGACCAGGCCGTCGCCCTCGGTGATGTCGGCACGGCGGCCTCCCTCCTCCAGCAGGTCCTCGAAGAGCCCCACCTGAGCAGTGACGCCCGCTCGCGTGCCGCCCTCGCACTGGGACTCATCGCTGTCAACGGCGCCGACTGGGCCACCAACGCCGCCGTCCTGCGCAGGATCCTCGCCGACCCCCAGCTCTCGGTGCCGACCTGCGGAGAGATCCGCCTGGCCCTCGGGCTGCTGATGGTGAACCACGCCGGTGACCGTGCCGGGTACGAGGAGATCGAGCAGTCCATCGAGGAGCTGCGATCCACGCCGCAAAGGGCGGCTCGAGCCATGATCGCCATGGCCGTCAACGAGCGGGACGACGCGGCGGATCGAGGCGGGGCATGGATCGACCGGGCCGACTCCACCCTTGGTCCGCATGCGGACGACGTCTCGCGGGCGACGCTTCACGCCACCCGGCTCACCATCCTCGCCCGAAGCGGCGATCCGGCCGTCTGGGCTCACCTGGACCAGCTCCCGCGCAGATCCGGGCGTATCGAGATCCTCCAGCAAACCACCCGCGCCCTCTACAACGTGGGCGAGATCGCCATCGAGCTCGGACACGACCACCGTGCTGCCGCCCTTCTGACGGAGAGCCGGGACCTGGCCAAGCGGGCGACCATCGGGTACCTGGAGTCCTACAGCCAGATCGCCCTCCTCCGTCTGGACGGGTTGGCCGGCCACTGGGCGCACCTCGAGGAGCGCTTCGCCGAACTCGGTATGGAATACGTGGGCATGGCCATGACCGCCAACGAACAGAACCTGGCCGCCGGGTTGTTCGCCGCTTCCCAGGGACGGTTCGCCCCTGCGCTCAGGCATTTCAAGGCTGCCGCGGCCTACGGCGAGTGCGAGGGCCAGGTGACCTCGGCACTGCGGGCCGCGGCCGGGCTGGTCTCGGTCCGGCTCGCGCAGGGAGCACCGCACGATGCCTGGGCCATCGCCGAACCCGCCACGGCCATTCTCCGTCAGGCCCGAGCCTGGGCCAGGGCGACCGGCCTGCTGCCGGGGGCCGTGGAAGCGGCGCTGGCCTGCGACGATGCGCACGCCGCCGGAGCACTCATCGACGATGCCGCCGAGGGCCTCCACGATCGGGACGCACCGGCGGCGGTCGCCGAACTCCACCTCGCCCGCGGGCTCTTCCACCGGAAGGCCGAACCAGCCCTCGCCGCCGAGGACCTCCTACGGGCCCGCGAGGCCTGGGCCGCCATCGGGCGCCCCTATGAAGGTGCCCGCGCGGCGGAGCACCTCGGCCAGGCGCTCGCGCGCGCCCACGCCGATGGCGCTGGACAGCGCCTCTGCGAAGCCATCGACGTCTACACCGACCTCAACGCCACCGCCGACGCGGCCCGCTGCCAGCACTACCTGCGCGAGTTCGGCCTTGCACGGCCCGGAGCACGCGGGCGGCACAGTTACGGCACCAGCCTGTCCCCCCGCGAACAGCAGGTCGCCGAACTGCTCGTCCAGCAAGCAACCAACCAGGAAATCGCCCAGAGGCTGTTCCTGTCCCCCCGCACCATCGAGCAGCACGTCGCTCATGTCCTGAAGAAACTCAACACCACCAGGAAGGACATCGCCAACGCCTACCCACCCCGCGATCCCTCTCCCCCTGATCAGCGGCCACCGGTCCGCTAGGGCCTGTCCGGTCGATCTTGTCGGATCAGCGTGCGGCGTTGGGCGCCCGGCTGGGCGTGCGCCCGAGTCGCCCTCGTACTGGACGTACTTGGGCGATTCGGGCGTGCGTCCGAGGGGGCACCTCCCGGCCGAAGGCTGGGGGAGGGATGCCCGGCGTCGCGCGCCCGGCAGGATCGGCCGGACGGGCCCTATCAGCAGGAGTGCTGGCGGTCGAGCGTGACGTAGCCGTGGTCGGCCGCCAGCTCGTGGTCGTAGCAGCCGCCGTCCGCGGTCGTGCCGGTGTAGTGCTCGTGGCCGCTGCCGTCGGCCTGCACGGTGGTGCCGGCCTGCCGTTCCAGCACGCCCTGGGCCGACAGCACGTCGTCGCTGCCCGCCTGCCGGGTCCAGTGCCGCTCGCCCTGCAGCGTCTCGTCGGCCAGGTGCCGGGCCACCGAGACCTGACCGCGCACCAGGTAACTGTCGGCCGTGGCGCCGGGGGTGTAGGTGCTGGTGACGTCCAGCGGGTAGGACCAGCTGCTGCGGGTCACCGCCGGCCGGCCGTGGCCGCGGTCGGTGCTGGTGAGGGTCCAGCCGCTGTCGCGCTGCGAGGTCACCTGGCGCTGGCCCTGGTCGGCGATGGTGTTGCTGTTGCTGTAGTCGCCGTGGTGGTCGATCCGGGTGCTGATCCGCCCGCGCGAGGTGTCCACGTAGCCGGCCACCGTCCAGTCGCGGGTGGTGCTCGCGGTGATCAGGTCGCTGCCGTCGGCCTGGCCGGCCTCGGTGGTGGCGACCTGCGGCGCGGCGGCGATGGTGTCGGCGGTGACGGCGCCGCCGGTCTGCGCGCGCAGCGGGTCGGTGTCCAGGAAGAGGCTGCCGTCGAGCGTCCAGCCGTCGCTGATGCCGGCCGGCGGCAGCAGCGTGACGGTGTGCGGGTGACCGTCGGTGAGGGTGCCGGCGAACGGCGTGAGGTCGACGTCGTAGGGCTGGGTGCGCAGCGCGTCGATGCTCGGGATCGGCCGCCACAGCAGCGGGCTGATCCCGCCGGTGTAGATCGCCGGGAACGGCTGGACCGTGCCGGCGAGCCGGCCGTCGACCAGCACCTGCACCTCGCGGTAGCTGCCGCCGCCGCAGAGGCCGTCGTCGGGGTGCGCGGCCGTGTAGTCGTCGGGCACGTTGGCGTACCAGAACTCCTCGCAGCCGCCGCCGCGGGCGTAGAGCTGCAGGTGGGCGGCGGTGAGGTTGCGCGGGAAGCTCAGCGTGGCGGTGGCGCTCTGCCCCTTGGACAGCGTCCACCAGCCCGGCGCGGTGCTGGACTGCGAGACCGGGAGCACCTGGTCGGCGGTCGCGGCGGCCGGGTGGTGGCGGTCGGCCTGGTAGTAGGTGACCGTCATCGTCATGTGGTAGACGCCGGTGTAGGTGGCGTTGACGATGTTGCCGAGGTCCACCACCAGCGGCTGCGGGGTGCGCAGCAGCGGGATGAAGCTGCTCAGGTCCTGGTCGACGTGCCAGCTGATGCCCGAGGGGTCCGGCTCGGGGGTGCTGGTGCGCAGCACCTCGGCGCCGCCGATCCAGACCCCGGCCAGCCGGTCGTACTGGCGGCCGGCGACGCTGCCCGACCAGTCCAGGACCACCTTCGTCCACGGGCCCGGGCAGTTCGCCGGCGGGGCCAGCGTCGCGGTGAAGGGCTGGCCGTAGCTGTTGGCGAAGTCGTGCTGCATCGCGGTGACCGTGCAGTGCGCGGTGTCCGGACGGCTGACCGGCGGCAGCGCGGTGACGGGGTTGCCGTAGTCCGTCTCGACCCGCCCGGCCGCGGGGGCGGCGGCCGCGGAGGCGGACGGGGTGGCGGCGGTGGCGGCACCGGCCGGCAGGCAGAGCGCGGCGGCGAGCGCCAGCACCAGGGCGGGGACCGCCCGGGCGGCGGCGCGCAGCGGGGTGGGGAGCGAGGGTATCGGCACGTTTGGCATGTACTCACGGGCCGATGACGGGTGTCAAGGGTCCCGACCGCCCCCGACCACCCCGATCCCCCGCGCCCCGGTGGGCTCCTGACGCCCCGGTGGCAACGGGCGGCGGCCCGTCCGGGCGTCCGGGGGAACGTCCGGGCGGGCCGCCTGCGCCGGCTCGGGGTGGGTGCGGGGTTTCGCTCGAGGTCGGTGCGCGCGGGGTGCCGCGCGGGGTCGGTGCGCGCGAGGGTGCCGCGCGGGGTGAAGCGCTCAGAGCCGGTCGTGCAGGCCGGCCGCCAGGCCGCGGCACCAGCGCGCGAACTCCTCGCGCCCGGCGCCCTGCCGCTGGCAGAGCGCGTCGATCTGCGCGTCGCTCAGGCGGTTGGGCCCGTCCACGGCCAGCAGGTGGCCCATCTCGTCCAGCAGGACGGCCAGCCGTTCGGCGTCGGTGTGTTCGACGGTGGCCATGGCCTCGGTGTGGCCGAGCGTCATCGATCCGGGCATGACGGACTCCCTTCGGTTCGCGGGCCCCGTCTCCACCGTACGACCGCCCGGCCCGGCCCGCCCACCGCGCCGGCGGGCCGCTCAGCGGCGCCGCTCGGTGCTCACCACCACGCCGACCGCCGCCACCACGATCGCGCCGCCGATCGCCTCCCAGCGGTTCGGCCGCTCGTCCAGCACCAGCCAGCCCAGGAAGACGGCGACCACCGGGTTCACGTAGGCGTAGGTGGCGACCAGGCTGATCGGGGCGGACTGCAGCAGCCAGGCGTAGGCCGTGAACGCGACCAGCGACCCGACCAGCACCAGGTAGGCCAGCGCCACCCAGGACCGGGTGGTGACGGCACCCGGGTGCAGGCCGTGCAGCTCGCCGTGCAGCAGCGCGACCAGCAGGCAGCCCAGCCCGCCGGCGAGCATCTCGTACCCGCTGGCCACCAGCGGGTTGGCCGGCATCGGCAGCCGCGAGGAGGCGAACGAGCCGATGGCCCAGGAGATCGAGGCGCCCACCAGCATCAGCACCCCGCCCAGCGCGACCCGGCCGGTGATGCCGGGCACGGCGAGCACCACCAGCCCGGCCGTACCGAGCGCCACCCCCAGCAGGGCGGCCGCGCCGGGCCGGTCCCCGAAGGCCGCGCGCAGCAGCACCACCCAGAGCGGCACCACGGCGATCAGCAGCGCGGCCAGGCCGGAGGGGATCTCCCCCTCCGCCAGCACCACCAGGCCGTTGCCGCCGACCAGCAGCAGCACCCCGACCAGCGCCGCCGAGCCGAGCTGGCGCCGGGTCACCCGCAGCGCCGCACTCCCCTGCCGCCAGGCCAGCACGCCGAGCAACAGTGCGCCGGCCAGCAGGAACCGGACGGCGCCGGAGAGCAGTGCGGGCATGCTCTCCACCACGATCCGGATGCCCAGGTAGGTGGAGCCCCAGACCACGTAGACCACCGCGAGCGCGGCCCAGACCGCCGTGGAGGTCCGGGCGGGCAGGACGGGCCCGGCGCCCCCGGTGCCCGCGGCGCCGAGGGGCTGGCCGGCTGTCCCGGCGGGCGGCTGGGTCCCTGCGGTCGTCATGTGCGTCTCCCTGACTCGGTGCTGTACAGCGGACCGCCATCACAGCGCATCGCGGGGGCGGCCCGCCAGCCGGTACCAGCGCTCGGGACGGGCGCCGCAGCCCCTGGGCAGCGGCGCGGCGCGGGGGAAGAATGCGGAAGCAGCCGTTCCCCGCCGCTGCCCCCGTCCCCGCCGCCGTCCCCTGGAGGCCCCCTTGCTGCCGTTCTTCGTCTACGGCACGCTCCGCCCCGGCCTGCACAACCACGCCCGGCACCTCGGCGGGCGCTGCCTGCGCTCCCGGCCCGCGGTGCTGGGCGGTGCCGTGCTGCACGACGGCCCCGGCTACCCGTACGCCGTCCGCGACCCGGACCCGCGGCGGCTGGTGCACGGCGAGCTGCTCACCGTGCGGCCGGCCGACTACGCGCGGGTGCTCGCCGAGCTGGACGAGCTGGAGGAGTGCCGCCCGGACGACAGCGGGCTCTACGTGCGGCTGCGGCTGCCGGTCCGGCCGACCGGCGGGGCGGCGACGGCGACGGGATCGGAGGGCCTGGCAGGACCGGCGGGACCGGTGGAGGATGCCTGGGTCTACCTGGCCGGCCCGGCGCAGGCCGAGTACCTGCGCGCGCACCCCTCGCCGATCCCCTCCGGCGACTGGACCACGCACCTGGCCGGCACCCCCGAGCGGCCCTGACCCGGCGTCAGCGTACGATCGACCGGCCCCAATCCCCACCCTCCGGAGGACTCATGCCCACCGTAAACGTCGGTCTGGTCGGCGTCGGGAACTGCACCTCGTCCCTGGTGCAGGGCGTCAGCCACTACGCCGACGGCGAGCACACGGTCGGCCTGACCAACCCGGTCTGTGCCGGCTACGCCGTCGCGGACGTCCGGTTCACCGCCGCCTTCGACGTGGACACCCGCAAGACCGGGCTGGACCTCTCGGACGCGATCTGGGCCGAACCCAACAACGCCCGCCGCTTCGCCGAGGTCCCGCACCTGGGGGTGCCGGTGGTCGAGGGCGCACTCGGCGACGGGATCGGCCGCAGCTCGGCGGACCGGATCACCGCGCGCGGCGCAGCCACCGTCGAGGACGTCGCCGACCACTTGCGGCGGACCGGAACCCAGGTGCTGCTGAACTTCGTGCCCGCCGGCAGCCAGCAGGCCTCGGAGCTCTACGCGCGGGCGGCCCTGGCGGCGGGCTGCGCGTTCGTCAACTGCATCCCCTCGGTGATCGCCCGCTCGACGCAGTGGGCCGCCCGCTTCGAGGCGGCCGGCCTGCCGCTGGTCGGCGACGACCTGAAGAGCCAGTTCGGCGCCACCCTGCTGCACCGCGCGCTGGTCGACCTGCTCACCGCCAACGGCGTCCGGCTGAGCAGCACCTACCAGCTGCTCGGCGGGGGCAACATGGACTTCCTCAACCTTCAGGACGCCGAGCGGATGCAGACCAAGAAGGCGTCCAAGGCCGACGGCCTGCTCGGCGCAGGCGCGGGGACGGGGACGGGCACGGGCGGGGCCACGGGCGCGGGCGGGTCGGCGCCCGCGGTGCACGTCGGCGCCGACTACATCCCCTTCCTCGCCGACCGGAAGATCGCCGTGATCCGGGTGGAGGGCGAGGGCTTCGGCGGCACCCCGCTGGAGGTGGACCTGCGGCTGGCCGTCGACGACTCCCCCAGCGGCGCGGGCAACGCGCTGGACGCCGTCCGCTACGCCGGGTTCGCCCTCGCGCACGGGATCGCGGGTGTCCTCGACCCGGTCGCCGCGCGGCTGATGAAGGCCGTGCCGCGGCCGCTGACGGAGCCGGAGACCGAGGCCGGCCTGCGCGCCCTGCTGTCGCGCTGATCCGCTGACCGACCGGCCCACCGGCCCGCCGTTTCGCGGGGCTCAGCTCAGCGGCACCGCGTGCAGCAGCCTGTCGTGGCCGGCGAAGAGCTGGACGCCGTCCGTGGCCACCGACCAGAAGTCGACGGCCGGCTCCCCGTCGTGGAAGGTCCAGCGCGGCAGTCCGGTGGCGGCGGCCAGCGCGGCCACGCCGGCCGCGGCCGGGCCCGGCACGGCCAGCGTGCGGGCCACCAGCAGCGGCCGGCAGCGCGCGTCGAGGCGGAACGGCAGCCGGTAGGTCCAGCGCGGCGCACCGGTGGCCGGGTCGACCGACCGCACCTGCCCGTCGTCGGTGAAGAGGAAGAGCCGGCCGCCGCCGGCCAGCAGGGTCAGGTAGCGCCAGGACTCACCGGCGGGCGGCTCGGCCGACCACCTGGTGGCGCCGTCGGCCAGCGCCATCGCGCGCAGGCCCCCGGAGCCGGCCGCCTGGTAGAAGGACCCCTCGTCGACGGCCTCCCAGCCGGCCGCCAGTCCACCCTGGGCCACGCTCCACAGCTGCGGACCGCCCGCCGCCGCCAGCAGCGAGATCCGGTTGCCGGCGGCGACCAGCAGCCGGCCGCCCGGTAGTGGCTGGACCTTCTCGACCGCCTCGCCCGGCTGGTCGTCGGCATGGGACCAGAGCAGCCGGCGGGTGGCCAGCGAGACCATCAGGAGCGAGGTCCGGGCCGGGCCGCCCGCCGGCAGGACGTCGGCGCGGCAGTAGAGCGCGCTGTCGTCGCAGGCCATCATCTGCAGGATGCCGCGCCGGACGGCCGGCTGGGTCACGGCGTCGGGCGCGGCCGGATTGGGCACGGCGGGGTCGGGCGTGGCGGGGTCGGGGGCAGCGGCATCGGGCGTGGCGGCATCGGGCGTGGCGGAGCCGTCCGGCCCGGGCAGCGAGAACTGCCAGTCCGTGACGCCGCTGCCCAGGTCGTAGCCGGTGATCCGGCCGGTCACCGGGGCGTCCGAGGTCGCCGCGTCGCCGACCAGCAGCAGGCTGCCGCCCACCAGCAGCGGACCGCCCGAGGGGACCGTGAAACGGCGCCGCTCGACGCCGACGGCCGGGTCCAGCACCGCCAGCTGCGAGCCGGAGAGGAAGATCGGCGCGCGCGGCGAGCGGTCCAGCCGTTCCAGCGCGCGCGGGCCGAACCCGTGGTACGTCCAGCTCGGCCGCGGCCCGCCGGCGCGCGCGGCGACCGGCCGCGGCGAACCGTCCGGCGGCGGGCTCGCGGTGCGCGCGGACCGCGCCCCGGTCTCCCCGTGCTGCACGGCCCAGGCCGTCGCACCGGCGAGCACCGCGCCCGCGCCGAGCAGCAGCCGGCGCCGGGTGGGGTGCGCCCCGCCCGGCGGCGCCGAACCGTCCCGTTCGTCCGCGCGGCCGCCGCCCTCGCCGCGGCCGCCCTCCAACCGGTCTTCGTACCGCTCGGCGGCGTCCTGGCCCGAGGCTTCCGGCTCGCCGACGAAGCCCCCCGTGCCGGGTGCCCGTCCCGCCGGCTCCCCGTGCGGCCCGGTCTGCCTGATCGCCATGGTTCCCCCAGTCCCCGACCCAGCGTTCGACCTGTGACCCTACCTCGCGGTGCACGGCGGGCAGCTCGGGTGTAGAGAGGAGGAGTGCCCGTCCGGCAGCCTTCCGATGCACGTCACCGGGCCCGGCGCCCCGCCCGCGCCCTGGTGTTGCTGCCGCTTGCGCTGATCGCGGTGATCACCACGGTGGACGTGCTGGCACCACCGCAGATCCACCTCGGGCCGCTGCTGGTGGTGGCGCCCGCGATCACCGCCTCGTTCGCCGGCACCCGGCTCACCGCCGCCGTCGGCCTGGTGGCGGTGTCGGCCCTGACCGTCATCGGGGCGATGCGCGACGGCCTGACCACCAGCAACCACGAGACGCAGATCGCCGCCCTGGTCGTGGTCTCCGCCCTGGTGGTGGTCTTCTGCGCGGTGCGCGACCGGCACGCCCGCGAACTGGTCCAGGTCAGATCGGTCTCCGAGGCGGCCCAGCGCGTGCTGCTGCGCCCGCTGCCGAGCCGGATCGGCCCGCTGCGGATCGCCTCGGTCTACCTGGCCGCCGAGGCCGAGGCGCAGATCGGCGGCGACCTCTACGCGGCCGCCAGGACCGCCACCGGCACCCGGCTGATCGTCGGCGACGTCCGGGGCAAGGGGCTGACCTCGCTCGGCGAGGCGGCGCTGCTGCTCGGGGCCTTCCGGGCCTCCGCGCACCTGCAGGCCGAGCTGCCCGAGCTGGCCGCCTACCTGGACGGCAGCGTCAGCTGGGAGCTCGCCGGCTGCGCGGCGACGGACGAGGTGGCGGACCGGCTGGCGGCCACCGACGGCTCGAAGGCCCCGGACGACCTGCGGGACGGCGGCACGGACGGAGACGGGGACGGGGACATCGACGGCGAGGGGGACGGGGATGACCCGGACGGCGGTACCGACGGGGACGGCGGTACGGCCGGGGGCGCGGACGCCGGCGAATCGTTCATCACCGCCGTGATCGTGGACATCCCCGACGACGGGACGGAGATCCGGATCGTCAACTGCGGCCACCCGCCACCGCTGCTGCTGCACCGCGGCGAGGTGGTGACGCTGGAGGCGCGCCGCCCGGCGCCGCCGCTGGGCCTGGGCGGCCTGGTGGAGCCCCGCTACCACGCCGACGTCTTCCCGTTCGAAGCCGGCGACCGGCTGCTGCTCTACACCGACGGGGTGATCGAGGCCCGCGACGCCGCCCGGTCCTTCTACCCGTTCGCCGAGCGGGTCGGCGGCTGGGCCGGTGAGCACCCGGGGCAGCTCCTGCAGCACCTGCGCCGCGACCTGCTCGGCTACGCGGGCGGGCGGCTCGGCGACGACGCGGCCGTGGTCGCGGTGGAGCGGGTCGCCGCCGGTCAGCGCGTCGGCGGGCGCGCTCCGACCCGCCTCTTCGGCACGGCGCACGCCGTCCGCCCGGAACGCCGCACCGAGCGGGACTGAGCCGCCCCCGGGGTGCGGCGCGCCGGGGGCGGCGGGCTCTATCGTTCACCCAGCGGCGTGCCGACCCGGCGGCGTGGCACCCCGGTGCCCCAGTGACGCGACAACCCAGTGACCCAGCGGCGGAGGCGGAGACCAGTGGCGGGCTCGACGGCGAAGGCGGACCACCACCAGGACCTCCCCGACCAGGACTTCACCCCCGCCCAGCGGGCCCGCGGCCGCGCCCTGCGCCGGGCCCAGCAGCCCTGGGCGCTCGGCGGCCGGGCGGCGGGTCTGGCGGTGACCCTGCTGCTGGGCCTCACCCCCGCCGGCGCGCACCTGGTCACCGCGGCCGGCGGGCTGCTCGGCGGTTCGCGCACCGCGCAGGTGCTCGCCGGGGCGGCGGCGCTGGTGCTGATCGGGCAGCTGGTCGCGCTGCCGTTCGCCGCCCGGGTACGGATGATCCGCTGCGACTACGGGCTGACCGTCCAGGGCTGGGGCGGCTGGGCGGTGGACCTGCTGCGCGGGCTGGCGCTGACCCTGCTGCTGGCGCTGCCCGCCGCGCTCGGCCTCTACGCGCTCACCGGATGGTCGACCACCCGGTGGTGGCTGGCCGCCCCCGGCGCCGCCGCCGGGCTGACCGTGCTGCTCTCCTTCCTCTTCCCGCTGCTGGTGGAACCGCTCTTCAACCGCTTCTCCCCGATGCCCCCGGGTGAGCTGCGCACCTCCCTGCTCGCGCTGGCCGCGCGCGACGACGTGCGGGTGCGTGACGTCCTGGTGGCCGACGCCTCGCGCCGCACCACGGCGCTCAACGCGTACGTCTCCGGGTTCGGCGCGACCCGGCGGATCGTCGCGTACGACACCCTGCTGAGCACCGCCGAGCCGCGCGAGGTGGAGCTGGTGGTCGCGCACGAGCTCGGGCACGTCAAGCACCGTGACGTGCCGGTCGGCACCGCCCTCGGGGCACTCGGCGCGGCCGTCGCGGTGGCCCTGCTCGCGCTGCTCGCCTCGCGGCCCGCGCTGCTGGACGCCGCCGGGGTGAGCGACCTGGCCGATCCCCGCTCGCTGCCGCTGTTCGCCGCCTGCGCGGCCGTGCTGGGCGCACTGGCCGGCCCGCCGCAGGCCGCGGTGAGCCGCCGGATGGAAGCCCGGGCGGACTGGCACGCCCTCGAACTCACCGACGATCCGGCGCAGTTCATCGCCATGCAGCGCCGCCTCGCGCTGACCAACGTGGCCGACGTCGACCCGCCCCGGCTGCTCGAACTGCTCTTCGCCAGCCACCCCGGCACGGCCCGCCGGATCGCCGCCGCCCGCGCCTGGGCGGCCCGGAAAACCGGATGACGCCCGGGTGCCGACAGCGGCACCATGCCTGCACGGGCCGTCGGGGTCCGCATCGAGGAGGCGAACGGACCATCACCGGCAGCGGCACCGCCATCGGCACCCACCCCCAGCACCACGGCCCCAGCACCAGTCCCGGTCGCGGCAGCGGCAGCAGGACCGGCGGGCGCGGCGCCCGCCAGCGCCCGGGCAGCGCCGGCCCCGCGGGCGCGGTCGACGGTCTCAAGCTCCACCGCCACCGGCTGCGCCTCGACGGGCGCGACCGCACCGTGCTGAGCCTGCGCCCCGGCAGCACCGCGCGCTTCGCCACCAACCACTTCCACGGCACCTGGCACCTGCTCTCCGACCCGGCCGGCGCGCGGCTGCTGGCCCGGCTGCTCTGGGGGCTGTCCTACGAGCGGCACCCGGACACCCTGATCGTGATCGACCGCCCCTTCCTCGACCCGACCCCCTTCGAGGGCGAGCCGAGCGCGCCGTTCGTGCTGGCCCCGCGCGACCTCACGCCGCTGGGCGACGGCGCGGCGCGGGCCCTGCGCCGGGCCCTGCCGCTGGCCGGGCCGCCGGCCGGCACGGTGCGGTGGCGCACGCCCGGGCTCGATCTCGCGCTGACCGATCCGGCGCGCTGGGCCGAGCAGGTGGAGCGGGAGAGCCGCCGGCACGCCGATCCGCGGGCCGTGGTCACCCGCCGCTCGGGCCTGCTGGTCTTCGCCGCACCGCCGGCCGGCCTGCGCCGCTGGGCCGTCGGCGTCGCCGGGCTCGACACCACCCGGCGGCCGATGGACTACACCTACCTGACCGACCCGGCCTGGCACGCGGACGGCGAGGTGCAGGTCTTCCGCGACTACCGCGCGATGGTCTCCAGCGCGGTGACGGCCCGCCAGGAGATCCTGGCGGAGCGGGAGCAGGAACGCGAGCAGCAACCGCCCCTGCCGCCCGTCCCGCAGTGGACCGGCCCGGGCAGCAGCACCGCGACCGCCACCACCGCCACCACCGCCGGAAGCACCGGCTCCGGCGGCTCACTGGAGGAGCGGATCTGGCGCCGTTCCGCCGAGGTGCGCGACCGGCGCGCCGCCCGCAGGACCGCGAAGGGCCGATCATGATGCCCACCCGTACCGGCGCCCACCTGTGGAAATCGGCTCGCGTCGGCGCGCGGCCGTCCAGCACAATCGCCGCATGACGGGACAGGGACTGGACGAGGCCGGGTTCATCGTGCGCGAGGGGTCGCTGGACCGGGTGAGCCCGGTCTTCGCCCCCGTGGTCGCCGCCGCCCGGGCCGCCGTCGGCGCGGCCTTCGGTCCGGACCGGCTGCACAGCGGCTACCTCTACGGCAGCATCCCGCGCGGTACGGCGGTGGCCGGCCGCTCCGACCTGGACCTGTTGCTGGCGCTGCACCGGGAGCCGGACGCCGTGGACCGGGCGAGCGCCGAGGCCGTGCAGGAGCACCTGGACGCCGTCTGGCCGCAGATCGACGGGGTGGGCATCCTGCTCTTCGGCGTCGGGACCCTGCTGGGCGAACTCGAACGGCACGACCTCGGCTGGTTCCTGGCCTGCCTCTGCACCCCGCTGACCGGCCCCGACCTGGCCGACCGGCTCCCCCGCTACCGGCCCACCCCGCTGCTCGCCCGCGAGACCAACGGCGACCTGCCGCGCCTCCTGCCGCGGTGGCGCGCCCGCGCGGCCGACATCGCCACCACCAGCGACCCGACGGGTAGGCGGGACGAGGCGCGCCGGGTGCTCTGTCGCGGCGCCGCCCGCACGATCGTCCGCACCGGCTTCACCCTGGTGATGCCCCGCTGGAACGGCTGGACCAGCGATCTGGCCGAGTCCGCCGAGGCGTTCGCCCCCTACTACCCCGAGCGCGCCGAGCAGATGCGCACCGCCGCGGCGGCCGCCCGCTCCGGCAGTCCGGACCCGGCCGTGCTCGCCCTGCTCCTGGAGGACCTCGGCCCCTGGCTGGCCGCCGAGTACACCGCCGTGCACGGCCCGAAGACCCCCCGCCCCTGAGCGGCACCGCCCGCCGGGCGCCAGGGCCTCACCCCGCCAGGAAGTCGTTCACCAACGCGCGGAACTCCGCGGGCTGTTCGACCCAGGGGCGGTGACCGGAGCGCTCCAGCACCGCGAGCCGGGCCCGCGGGTGGAGCGCGGCCACCGCGCGGGCCGGGGCGGTGCCGACCATCCCGTCACCGGCACCGGCCAGCACCAGCAGCGCCGTTCGCGCCGCCGCCAGCCGGGCCAGGCGGGCCGAGCGGGTCGGGCCCGTGGCCGAGCCGGCGTAGAAGGCCTCGCGGAACCAGGGCAGCGCGGTGGCGTACGCCGGGTCGTACTCGGCCCGCAGCCGCTCGTGCCACGCGTACCAGAAGAACGGCAGGAGCCGCGCCTGCACGCCGGCCACCTCGGCCGGTGCCGGCCCCTGCGCGAGTTCGCGCTCCGCCGCGGCGGCGTCGGGGTACCACGGTTCGGCCGACCGGGACGCGTGCAGCTCGGCCAGCTCGGCCGGGTCCGGCTCGCGCTCGGCCCGGCCGACCGGGCAGACCAGCACCGAGCGGCGCACCCGGTCCGGGTGGCGCGCGGCGTACTCCTGCGCGGTCAGGCAGCCGGCCGAGTGGGCCAGCAGGTCGAGCCGCGCCAGCCCGAGATGCCGGCGCAACGCCTCGACGTCGCGGGCCTGTTCGGTGAACGCGACGGTGGACCGGTCCGCCGGGAGGGCGGAGCGGCCCACCGCGCGGGCGTCCAGCAGGATCAGCTGCCGGTCGCGGTCCAGCCCGCCCAGGTCCGCCAGGTAGCGCAGGTCCGACCCGGGACCGCCGGGCAGCACCACCAACGGCGGTCCGGTGCCCGTGCGTTCGTACCAGAGCTCGACGTCGTCATGGGTGCGGAAGATCGGCATGGGCGTCACCCTCACACGCCGCGGGCCGGCTGTCACCGACCTGTCCGCATAGTGGTCCAGACCACTCGTGCCCCTTCGCCTGCGGCGACCGCGCAAGGGCGATGGGGCACGAGGGAGGGGGGCGGCGGGTCAGCCGAAGTAGCCGTGGAAGTTCTTGGAGAACTCGTTCCCGTTGTACTGGCCCCAGTTGATCGACCAGGTCATCAGGCCCCGCAGGTTCGGCTGCCTGCCGCTACGCGGCTGGTAGGTCCCGCAGTTGGCCCCCTTGGTCAGGCAGTCCAGCGCCTGGTCCACCGCACTCGGGGCCACGTAGCCGTTGCCCGCGTAGGTGTTGGCCGGCATGCCGATCGCCACCTGGGAGGGGGCGAGCGCCGGGAACATGTTGGCGGTGTTGCCCGCCACCGGGAACCCGGCGAGCAGCATGTCGGTCATCGCCTCGTGGAAGTCGGCGCCGCCCATCGAGTGGTACTGGTTGTCCAGGCCCATGATGGAACCGGAGTTGTAGTCCTGCACGGTGAGCAGCGAGAGGTCGCCGCGCATCGCGTAGATCACCGGCAGGAAGGCGCCGGCCCGCGGGTCCTGGCCGCCGAACGGGCCGGATCCGTAGAACTGGTAGCCGAGTTGGACGAAGAACGTCTCCGGTGCCATGGTCAGCACGAAGCCCTGGCCGTACTTCGCCTTGAGGCTCTGCAGGGCGGAGATCAGGTTGACCACGGTGGGCGTGGTGGGGTGCTTGAAGTCGGTGTCGCCGGTGTTCAGCGAGAGCGACTGGTTCTCGAAGTCGACGTCCAGGCCGTCCAGGCCCCAGCGGTCGATGATCGCCGAGACCGAGCTGACGAAGGTGTCGCGGGCCGCGGTGGTGGTGAGCTGGACCTCGCCGTTCTGCCCGCCGATCGAGAGCAGCACCTTCTTGCCCTTGGCCTGCTTGGCGGCGATGGCGGCCTTGAAGTCGGCGTCGGACTCGGCGGTGGGGCACTGGGCGACCGGGCAGCGGTTGAACCGGATGTCGCCGGAGGTGACCGAGGTCGGCTCACCGAAGGCCAGGTCGATGACGTCCCACGAGTCGGGCACGTCGGCCATCTTGAGGTAGCCGGCGCCGTTGGCGAAGCTGGCGTGCAGGTAGCCCACCAGCGCGTGCGTCGGCAGGCCGCCGCCGGGCGGTGGGGTGGGCGTGGAGGTCGGGGTGGGGGTCGGCGTCGGCGTCGGCGTCGGCGTCGGCGTGGGCGTCGGCGTGGGCGTCGGCGTGGGCGTCGGCGTGCCGGTGGGCGTCGGGGTCGGGGACGGGCTGGGGCCACCCGGACCGCTGAGCGAGACGTCGTCGGCGTAGTACGTGCCCTGGCCGTACCAGCCGTGCGTGAAGACCGTCGCACTGGTCTGGCCCGCCGCGGTGGTGAAGCTGACCGAGAGCTGCTGGTAGCCGCCGCCCGTGCCGGGCGTCCAGGTGCTGGTGCCGCCGTTCACCCCGAGGTAGACGTACGCGCCGTTGACGTAGGCGCTCAGCGTGTACGTGGTGTTGGGGGCGACCGTGACGGTCTGCGCGCACTGCGCGTCGTCGCTCGCGGTGGCGGCTCCGCTCAGTGCGTAACTTCCGCTGTGCGCATGGCCGGTGACCACGCTTCCGGTGGCGCCGGTGCAGCTCCACGGGTTCAGGGCGCCGCTCTCGAATCCACCGTTGGCCAGGAACTCGCCGGCCGACGCGGCCGGGGCCAGGCCGATCGTGAGACCGACCACGCCGGCGGCGGCGACGGCCCAGGCGGTGACCGCCGCGGCCAGCCTGCGGGGAGTTTTCGGGCGCGCGGAACCGACTCTTCGGAGACTGTGCATGTGGGGGATGCTCCTGCCTCAACTGACGGGATTGACCTGACAGATGGAGGCAGGACAGGGAGCGACCCCACCCGGCACCCCATATGGTCCAGACCACTGAAGCGGTCTGGACCAGTCCGTGTCAATGCCCCGCCGATGGCAAGCCATCCGGAGCGAACGCCGGTGCGGTCAGCCGTTCTTCCCGCGCGCGTAGTGGCGCGAGGCCTTGGCCCGGTTTCCGCAGCTGGCCATCGCGTGCCAGCGCCGGGTGCCGTTCTTCGAGGTGTCGAGGAAGTACAGGACGCAGTCGGGGCTCGCGCAGGAACGGATCCGGTCCGGCGCCTCGGCCAGCAGGCGCAGCACGCCCTCCGCCGCCGTCCACGCCGGAAGCCAGGCCGGCAGGTCGGTCTCGATCCGGTCGACCGGCCCGTCAGGACCCAACTCGCGGCGCACGCACCCGTGCGCCAGCACCTCGTTGAGCGCGGTCCGGGCCCGCTCGGGACCCCAGTGCGGCTCGGCGCCGACACCGCGGACGGCGAGCAGCTCGACGATCGCCTCGCGGGTGGAGCGCAGCGCCTCCTGCATGGGGCGGTCGGCCTCGACCCGGTCGGCGAAGCCGTTGAGCTCCAGCCAGAGCGCCAGCTCGTCCAGGCTGCCCAGCAGGTCACGCGGGTTGCCACCGCCGTTCCAGCGGGTGTTGAGCAGGTCGAGTGCCAGCGGCTCGCCGGGCAGTGGACGCGGGTCCGCCACCGGTACCTCCTGGGCCATGAGCCTTCCTCTCCTCTCGGTCCCCCGAACCGTCCCCACCATCCCCGGGACGATCCTAACCGCTCTGGACCTCTGAGCCGGTTGACGCCTCCCATGCTAACCTCCATACTCAAGAACAACGGTTAGTCCGGAACGGGTCCGGACTCCGCGACGGAGGCACCCGATGACGCAGCCCGCCACGACCACGACCCTGAGGACCGGACACATCGGCCTCAACGTGACCGACCTCGACCGCTCCCGCGCCTTCTACCAGCGGGTCTTCGGGTTCGAGGCCGTCGGCGAGGGGGCCGACGGCGACCAGCGCTGGGCCTTCCTCGGGCGGGACGGCGCGATCACGGTCACCCTCTGGCAGCAGAGCCAGGGCCGCTTCCCGACCGCCACGCCGGGCCTGCACCACCTCGCCTTCCAGGTCGACAGCGTCCGCGAGGTGCACGACATCGAGCAGGAACTGCGCGCTCTGGACGCCGAGTTCACCTACGAGGGCGTCGTGCCGCACCGCGAGGGAGCCAGCTCGGGCGGGATCTTCTTCCTGGACCCCGACGGCATCCGGCTGGAGGTCTCCACCGCCTCCGGAGCCGAGACCGGCACCGCGCCGCACGGCACCGCCCCGACCTGCGGTTTCTTCTAGGGGCTGTCCGGCCCTCACCCCTCCCCTTCCCTGCCCGCACCGCTCCCGTCACGGAGGCCGCCATGACCGTCCACTCCGTCCGCTCCGAGCAGCGCGCCGAGCACACCGGCGAGCGGGAGGTGCGCCGCCGGGCCGGGCTCGACCGGCCCGGGTACCGCGGGCCCTCCAAGTTCCGGCAGATCCCCGCGGTCGCGGCCGACTTCCTGGCCGACCAGCCGATGCTGGTGCTCGGCGCGGCCGACGCGCAGGGCCGGCTCTGGGCCGGACTGCTCACCGGCCGGCCGGGCTTCCTGCGCGCCGAGCCCGGCTCGCGGGACGACCCGGCACCCGACGGCCCGGCGCTCGGCCCGAAGCCCGACCCGGTCCTCGACACGCTGACCGTCGAGGCCCGCCCGCTGCCCGGCGATCCGCTCGCCGCCGCGCTCGACGTGCCGGCGGCCGCCGGGGGGACCCAGGTCGGCCTGATCGCCATCGAGCCCGCGCGCCGGCGCCGGATGCGGCTCAACGGCTCGGCCACCGCCACTGGTTCGGGCCTGCGGGTGACCCTCGACCAGGTCTTCTCCAACTGCCCCAAGTACATCCAGGACCGCAGCTGGCGGCTGGTCGACGAGCCGTCCTCGCCGCCGGTCCACGGCACCGAATTGACCCTGCGCCAGCAACTGTTGATCAGCACCGCCGATACCTTCTTCCTCACCACCGCCGACCGCGACGGGGAGTTGGACGCCTCGCACCGCGGCGGCAACCCCGGTTTCGTCCGGGTCGAGGGACCGGACCGGCTGGTCTTCCCGGACTACGTGGGCAACGCGATGTTCTGCACCCTCGGCAACCTGCTGGAGAACCCGGCCGCCGGCCTGCTCTTCCTCGACTGGGAGACCGGCACCACCCTCCAACTCTCCGGTACCGCGAGCACCGACTGGGATCCCGCGCACGCCGCCACCGTCCCGGGCGCCGAACGGCTGGTGGAGTTCACCGTGCAGCGGGTGGTGGAGACACCCGCCGCCAGCCCGCTGCGCTGGACCGAGGCCGGTTACTCCCGCTTCAACCCCCCGACCTCCGGCCGCTGACCCGGCTGTTCGGTCCCCGGACGTTCACTCCCCGGCCGTTCGCTCCCCGGCCGACCGATTCCCAGGTGCCCGGTCCCCAGCGCCACCGCCGTCAGCACCAGCGCCGCCCCCGCCCAGGCCATCGCCCCAGCGGCGCCGGTGCGTTGGGCGAGCAACCCGAAGAACAGCGGCCCGACGCCCTGCACGCTCATCACTCCCGCCGACAGCAGCGCGAAGGCCTGCCCGCGCGCGGCCGGCGGCAGCGCGGCCAGGAACCCGCGTTGCAGACCCAGGCCGTACGCGAAGCCGGCCCCGCTCACCAGCAGCAGCCCCGCGCAGAGCGGCAGTGCGGGCCCGGCGGCCAGCGCCGCCAACGGGACGCCGAGCAGCGCCACCAGCGGCGCGACCAGGCGTTCCCGGGTGGCCGGCCGCACGAAGCGCCCCACCAGCAGGTCGCCGAGCAGCATCCCCACCGGCAGTGCCCCCAGCAGCAGTGCGACCGCCCCGGGCGGGAAGCCGCGCTCCCCCGCGAACGGGACCACCAGGCCCTCCGCCCCGGCGGCGAAGGCCGGCGGCAGCCACTGCGCCAGCAGCAGTGCGCGCACCGCCCGGTCCCGCAGCAGCGCCCCGGTCCCCGTCCAACTGCTGCTCAGCAGCGCCCCGTCGGCGACGGCCGCGGGCGCCGCCAGGTCGGGCAGCCACAGCCGCACCGTCAGCGCCGCGGCCAGGTAGCCCGCCGCGCTCACCAGCAGCGCGCCCCGCACGCCCAGCGCCGCCAGCGCCGCACCGGCGCCCGCCAGCCCGGCCAGCTGGGCCCCCGAGGTGGTCATGTTGGTCAGCGAGCGCCCCAGCACGTACGCGTCCCCGCGCAGCGACTCGGCCACCAGCCGGGTCGCCGCCGCACCGAAGACCGGCGTCAGGCAGGAGACCGCGGCGATCAGCCCGAGCGTCGCGCCCACCGGCAGCCGGGCCAGCGCGGGGACCGCCGCGCCGGCGGCGGCCAGCAGGTGTCCGGCGACGATCACGCGCCGCGGCCGCCGGCGGTCGGCGCGCCCGCCCAGCAGCAGCGAGCCGAGCAACTGCGGCGCGAAGCCCGCTCCGAAGGCCAGCGCGCCCAGCAGCGGCGAGCCGGTGCTCGCGTAGACCAGGACGGAGAGCGTGGTGATCCGCAGGCCGTCCGCGGCGACCGCCAGGGTGCGGGTGAGCAGCAACAGGCGGAAGACCGGCTCGGCCAGCACCTCGCGGTAGCCGGCCGGCGGCGCGGCACCGGGCGGGGCGACGGCGGCGGGCGGGGCGACGGCGGCGGGCGCGGGGGGAACAGGGGTGGGCGCGGGGGGAACGGCGGTGGGCGCGGGGCCGGCGGGGGCGACGGGGGCGGGGTCGGCGGTCATGGAGAGCAGCCTGGCGGCCGGCCGCCGGCCACACGACTCCTTCGTCGCTGGACGTAAGGTCGCCCCATGCTCCGATTCGAGGTCGGCACGGACGACCTGCTGCACAGCCGGTTCGCCCTCTCGCCGGCCTTCGAACTCTGCACCCTGCTGCGGATGCTGGAGGGCACGACCGACCGGCCGCTGCCGGCCGGCTGGGCCACCCGGCTGCAGCCGGTGTTCCGCCGGCTCTGCCGGGAGAGCGACCTGACGGCCGTCCTCGCCCTGCAGAACGCCCGGTTCGGGGCGAACTTCATCGCGCTGCCACCCACCGGACCGGACCAGAGCTGGGCGGACGACCTCGCGGCGATCCGCCGCACCCCGCTGGCCACCGCCCGCGCGGACATCGCCCGCTGCCTGCCCGCGCGACCGCGCACCGGGCCGCGGGCCCGCGCCGTGCTCGCCGGCGAGGACGTGGTGGAGCGGGTCGCCGAGGCGCTGGACCTGGCGTGGCACGAGCTGCTGGCCGCCGACTGGCCACGGCTGCGGGCCGTCTGCGAGCGCGATCTGGTCCACCGGGCCGGGCAGTTGGGGCGACACGGCTGGGCCGCCGCACTGGACGGGCTGCACCCGCGGGTGCGGTGGCGCGCCGGCGGGATCGAGCTGGGCGGCAACTCGGCGGACGCGGTGGTGCCGCTGGCGGGCGAGGGGCTGCTGCTGGTCCCCTCGGTCTTCGTCTACCCGGAGACCGCCGCGCACATGGACGACCCCTGGCCGAAGGCGATCGTCTACCCCGCGCGCGGGATCGCCGCGCTCTGGGAGCGCGGGGAGGTGCTGTCGTCCGACGCGCTGGCGGACCTGCTGGGCCGCTCCCGCGCCCGGCTGCTCGCCGCGCTCGACCGGCCCGCCGGGACCACCCAGCTGGCGCGCAGCCTGGGCCTGGCCACCGGCGCGGTCGGCGACCACCTCGCCGTGCTGCGGCGGGCCGGCCTGCTGCACCGGGCCCGGGACGGGCGCACGGTGCTCTACCGCCGGACCCCGCTCGGCGAGGCCCTGCTGACCGGCGCCGGCGGGGGCCCCGGCGACATCCGGGAGTAGTCCCGGGGGCCGGGCCGGTCAGCCCGGGCGATGCCGGACCCCAGGGTCAACTGGTCGGCGGCATCAGGACGGTGTCGACGATGTAGACGGTCGCGTTGGCGGTCTGCACGTTGCCGCAGAGCACCTTGGCGCTGCCGTTGACGGTGAAGTCCGGCTCGGTGCCGGCCACCGTCAGGTTGGCGCCCTGGAGGGTCGGGTGGCTGCCGGCCAGCGCGCTGGGCGCGGTGCGGCCGGGGACGACGTGGTAGGTGAGCACCTTGGTCAGCTCGTCCTTGTTGGCGAGCAGGGCGGTCAGGGTGTCCTTGGGGATCTTGTTGAAGGCATCGTTGGTGGGCGCGAAGACGGTGATGTCCTTGGCCGAGTTGAGGGTGTCCACCAGACCGGCCGCCTTGACCGCGCTGACCAGGGTGGAGAGCAGCGGGTTGTTGGAGGCCGCGGTGGCCACCGGGTCCTGCGCCATGCCGGTGAAGCTGCCGGAGCCGTCCTTGGGCACCGCGGCGCAGGCCGAGCCGAACGGCATCGCCGCGGCGTCCGCGGCGGCGGGGGTGCCCGCCGCGGGCGAGCCGGCCGACGGGGCGGCGGACGAGGACGACGAGGCCGCCGCGGCCGGCGGCGCGCTGCTGGCCTTGGTCCCGCCGCTGCTGCCGCAGGCCGTCAGGCCCAGGGCCAGCGCACCGGCCGCGAGGACGGCGGCGAGGGAGGTGCCGCGAGTCTTGTTGATCATGATGGTGTTCCTTCGGGTGATCGGTGCGCACCGGTTGCGGGCGCACGGGGGCGGGACGTGGGCACAGCGGGTCAGAGCGGGGGCAGGGAGCAGGGCAGGGGCAGGGAGGGTGGCGGGAGCGGGGACGGACCGGCGGGGCCGGCTCAGGTGACGGTGACGACGGTGGTGTGCCAGCCGGTCGCACCGGAGGGGAAGGGCGCGGCGCGGGCCTCGGGCTGGACCGCCCCGGTGCCGTCGGTGGCCCGCACCTCCAGGCGGTGGGTGCCGGGCCGGGCGCCGGCCCAGGTGTGGGTCCACTGGCGCCACAGGTCCGGGCCCGCGTCGGTGGCGAGCACCGCCTGGGCCCACGGCCCGCCGTCCACCCGCACCTCCACCGCCGTTATCCCGCGGTGGGTGGCCCAGGCCGTGCCGGCGACCGTGACGTCCCCGGCAGGGACGCGCGCGAACGGCGCCGGGACGTCGATCCGCGAGGTGGTCTTCACCGCGCCGGTGCGGTCCCAGCCACGCTTGACCCAGTACGGGTCATGCGCGGCAAACGTGGTGACCTCCAGGTCGACCAGCCACTTCGTGGCCGAGGTGTAGCCGTAGAGCCCGGGCACCAGCGAGCGGCACGGGAACCCGTGCGCCACCGGCAGCGCCTCACCGTTCATGGCCACCGCGAGCAGCGCCTGCCGCCCGTCGAGCACGGCGTCCAGCGGGGTGCCGATGGTCATGCCGTCCTTGGAGCGGCCCACCAACTGCTGCGCCCCGGAGCGGACTCCGGCCTCGCGGAGCAGGGCAGGCAACGAGGCCCCCAGCCATCGGGAGGTGCCGACGTAGGGTCCGCCGACCTCGTTGGAGACGCACGACAGTGTGTAGTCCATCTCCTCCAGCGGCCGGCGCAGCAGCTCGTCGAAGCTGATCTCCAGCGGGTGGTCGACCAGGCCGTGCACCCGCAGCGACCAGTTCCGCGGGTCGATCCTGGGCAGCGTGAGCGCGGTGTCGACCCGGTAGAAGTCGGCGTTGGCCGTGTAGAAGGAAGGCAGGCCGGGGATCGCCGGTCGGGCTGCCAGGGGGACCGGGGCGGCGCGCACCGCCGGGGCGGGGAGGCGGACGGCGTTGCGGGCGGCGGTGATGTCGTTGCGGCTGTCGGCCAGCGTGCGGCCGCCCACTCCCGCCACCGCCGCCACCGCGACCGTGCTGCCCGTCGCCAGCAGCACCCGTCGCCGGTCGGGGCCGGACGCCGGCGCGGTGTCGGTCGTCGAGGCGGGTCGACCGCCGACCGGGCCGGTGGCCCGGCGCAGGAGACATGCCAGCCAGAACAGCGCCGCCGCGCCCGCCAGGCCCGCCGCGATCGAGGGGACGGCGTCGGTGGGCATCGAGGTCGCGCGGGAGAGCGCCGCCCAGATCCCCAGGCCGCCGAAGAGAGCGAGGACCACGGCGCCCAGTGCCGGGCGCCGGCCCGCCAGCAGCCCGGCGAGGGTGGCCAGTACCGCCATCGTCAGGTAGATCCCGGCGAGCAGCACCGGCTTGTCGTCGGTGCCGAACGTGCGGACGGCGTAGTCCTTCAGCCAGGTCGGCGTCAGGTCGATCGCTGCCGAGCCGACCGCGATCACCGGCGAGGTCTGCGGTCCGGTGAACGCCGCGACCAGCTCACCCGCGCCGACCGCCGCCCCCGCAGCGGCCAGCCCGACCACCGCGGCGCCCGCCTCGCGCAGTGCCCACCCACGTCGGCGCACAACGGCGGCAGACTCCTCGACAGACGTTCCGGTGTTGATCACAGCGCCCATTCGGAGCGGCCCGTGATCCGGATGGGTGACAGTCCGAAAATCACTGATGCAGCTGATCAACGGGATCGACATGTGCTGCAGCAAAACCGCGAGGTGGCACGGCGGGGCCCTGAAAGGGCTCCCGGGCGGGCGAATACCGCCAACCCCGTCGTTCCTGGGCGTATCGCCCAGTGGCTGTGACAGGCTGTGCCTCGGTCGCCCGGCGGATTCCCGCAGGATCCACTCCGTAGCGCCTCGGTGTTCGAAAGTCGTCACGGCGATTCTGTGCCGCCCCAGTCGCTGGCACGGTCGCATCTCGCCAGTTCCCGGAGGACTCATGCAACTCGCCGACCCGAAGACCCGGGTGAGCGCCTGCCCTGCGCGAACGGCGGCCCCGGCCTCCCGTCGGCGGGAGGCAGCCGAGTGAACAGCGTCGTCCACCTCGCCAGTCCGCAGCGCCGCGGCCCGGACCTTCAGGAACTCCTCGCCAAGGTCGCCTTCGGCGACCAGGACGCCTTCAGCCACCTCTACGACGCCGTTGCCGGCCCCGTCCTGGGCCTCATCCGGCGTGTCCTGCGAGACGCCGCCCAGTCGGAGGAGGTCACCCAGGAGGTACTGCTGGAGGTCTGGCAGAACGCCGCCCGCTACCAGCCCGAGCGCGGCCAGGTGATGAGCTGGGTGATGACCATGGCCCATCGCCGGGCCGTGGACCGGGTGCGCAGCGCGCAGTCCGCCGCCGACCGGGACCAGCGCGACATCGCCCGCTCCCACGCTCCGGTGTTCGACGAAGTCGCCGAGCAGGTCGAGGACCGCTTGGAACGCCAGGAAGTGCGCCGGTGCCTGCGCGCCCTGACCGAGCTGCAACGCGAGTCCGTGGCCTTGGCGTACTACCGTGGCCTCTCCTACCCGGAGGTCGCCGACCGCCTGGGCGCGCCGCTCGGCACCATCAAGACCCGTATCCGGGACGGACTGATCCGGCTGCGCGACTGCCTAGGGGTGGAACCGTGACCATACCTGCTGATCTGCACACCCTCAGCGGAGCCTACGCGGCCCACGCGCTCGGCGAGGGAGAACGCAGAGCCTTCGAGCAGCACCTGGCCCAGTGCGGGGCATGCGCCGTGGAGGTCCAGGAATTCGCTGCGACCCTGGCCCGCCTCGCCGAGGCCGAAGCCGTCGTGCCACCCACGCAGTTGAAAGCCCAAGTCCTGGCGGCAGCCTCATCCATCCGACAGCTCCCAGCAAGCACCGCACAGCCGTCCGCCGGGGGCCGCCTGCCGAGGCCGGCAGCCCAGCGATGGCCGAAGTTCGCCCTCGCTGCCTCGGTCGCTGTGGCCGCGACCCTCGGTGGCATCGCCCTGCAGCAGCACGGCCAGGCCCAGCGGACGAGCGTCCAGGCAGACCGGCTCCACGCCCAGCAGGTCGACTTCGGCGCCCTGCTCACCCAACCGGATGCCAGGACCGCCACCGCCCCCCTCGCAGCCGGTTCGGGTATGGGGACGGTCGTCTGGTCGCCGAGCCGGGGCCAGGCAGGATTCCTCGCGGCCGACCTGCCCGCACTGCCGCAGGGAACCACGTACCAGCTGTGGTTCAACGACGCCGGCACCATGCGCCCGGCCGGGCTGCTCCCCTCCACCGACGGATCCGTCCTCCTCACCGGCCCCATTCGCGGCGCGGTCGGCATCGGCGTCACCGTGGAGCCGTCCGGTGGGTCACAGCACCCCACCGGGAAGCCGGTGTTGCTGCTGCCGTTCAGCTGACGCCCGGGCCGAGCCCGCGAGCCGTTGCGCAGACGGACGTCAGCTCAGGCGCGGAATGTGGGTGGGGTCGCCGCCGAGGGCGAGGTAGAGCTGTGTCCACTGCTGGTCCGTGGCGGTGGCGGGCTTGCCGTCGCAGTAGGGCTTGATGCCGTTGGCGGTGTAGTAGCGCATCATCTCCAGGACGGAGGTGGGGTCGGACTTCTCCTTGCCGGTGTACTGAGTTCCCGGTTGCCGGCTCTGGTGCTGCTGGCAGGTGGGGGACGGCGTGGCGCTCTGGGCGTCGAAGCGCCCGTTGTCGTCGCTGCCGCCGCACGCGGTGGTGAGCGAGGCGAGAGCCAGGGCAACGAGGAGGGTGCGGTAGTGGCGAGCGATGGGCACGAGTGGGGACCTCCGGGGCACGCTGGGATTCACAGGGTCGAGGGGAGGCTGCGCACGACAAGGCCGATGCCGACGGCGACGACCAGCAGGGCAGTCAGCAGCGCGGTGTAGGGGGTGATGCGATTGATCGCGCGGATCAGGGGCCGGTCGGCGGCACCCGCGATGCTGTCGCCCAGACGCACGAACAGCAGTCCGGCGGCGGTGAGGGTGGCGGCCATGCCCAGTCCGTAGGCGAGGACCAGGCCGGCGCCGAACAGGGTGCGGCCCAGCGCCACGGCACCCAGCAGGACGACGAGTGCGGAAGGGCTGGGGACCAGGCCGCCGGCGATGCCCAGCCCGATCAGGCCGCGCTTGCCCAGAGGGCGCTGGCTCTCGCCGTGGTGGTGATGGTGGCCGAACAGGCCGTGCCGGTGACCATGGTCGTGATCATGACGGCCTGTGTGAGCGTGGTCGGGCTGTGCGGACTCGGGATGATCGTGGCTGTGCCCCTGCTCGTCCGGGTGCCCGTGCCCGTGCTTGTGCTCGTGCCCGGGGTGGTGGTCGGCTTCCGTGTGGGTGTGACCGTCCTGGTGTTCGTGGCCGTAGTGGTCGTGATGGGCTGCCGGTGCTCCGGCGAGTGCTGGCACCGGCTCGTCGGTGAGCCGGGCCGGTGCGATGTGTGTGTGGGCACGCGCGCGGGCGCGGGGGGCCGCATCGCGGAGCAGTCCGGCGCCTACCAGGGTGACCAGGGCGCCGCTGGTGACGCCGAGCCAGCCCAGCACGGTGTCACCGGCCAGGGAGGAGAAAGCGGTCAGACACAGTCCCAGGACGAGGACGCCCGCGGTGTGGGTGATGGTGACGGTCGCTCCGACCGTCAGGGCGTCGCGGGTGCTGCCGCGCCGTCCGGCGAGGTAGGCGGCCATGATGGTCTTGCCGTGGCCGGGTAGCAGGGCGTGGCCGGCGCCCAGGACGACGGAGAGCAGGACCGCGAGGAGGCCGATGGGCAGGGTCAGGTCTCGGGTCGCGCCGAGGGCGGCGAGCTTGGCGTCGAGGTGGGCGAGCCACGCGGTGGGGCCGCCGGCCTGCGTGCTCTGGACGGCAGCGGTGCCGGCGGGCGCGGAGCTGTTGCCGGGCAGGGCGGTGAAGTGGGCGCGGACGACGCCGCTGGGATTGTCGAGCAGGTCCCGCGGATAGTCCCGCAGCTGCTGGGAGTTCGACTCCTGGGGGACATCGCTGTCCTGGAGGTGGAGGCCCTCGCCCCGCGCGGTGATCTCGTTCCAGCCCACCCGCGTCGGATCGTTGCCCGTGGCCACCTGGAACTGCGCGCCGCCGGCGCCGATGGCCAGGGGTGCGCGCAGGGAGCAGTCGAGGCGGCTGGTCTGCAACCCGGAGCTGCCCTCGGCGTACTGGAACCGGGCGGTGTCCACCGTCCAGCTCAGGGGCTTGCCGGCGGCGGTGACGGTCACATGTTGGGCGCTCTGGCGGCACTGCTCGGCTGCCCAGGCGGCGCGCTCGGCGTCGTCGATGGTGCCGTTGCCATCTCGGTCGACCTGCGGCTTCTGCTGCAGCGTGGGGATCTCGGCGGTGTCGGTGACCGACAGAGCCTCCACATGGTCGGGGTGGACGGTGAAGCCGGTGTAGTGGTTGACGGAGAAGTTCCCCAGCGGATGGGCGTCGGCGCTCGGTGCGGCCGCGGCCAGCAGCCACAGGGTCGCGCCGAGGAGGAGACCCGCGCGGGCGAGGGGGCGGTGTGGGGCCACGCACTGCCTCCGGGAGCAGACAAGGCTGCCGCGACGCGGGGCAGCTGACGACCGGACCTCGTTCGGCTCCGGCCCTGCCACCATCCCCAGACAGCGCACTGGCGTGCGGCCACGACACCGGGCTGGGCCCCGGGCTCACCCGTCCAGCCGACAGTGCAACGCCCTTCGGCCGCCGATGCCGCCGCTTGTGCGTCCGGACGAGCGCAACCCGGATGTCCATGCCGATCAGTGGGCGGCGCCTGCCGGATACTTCGATGCCCGGCGTGCGCCGGGCCCGCGGCAGCCCCAGGGATGCCCCGGCGCGCCCCTGACACCTGCATGCAGATGCCACCATCATGCAACTACCAGCCTGAGGCTTCCAGCTGTGCCGCCGTTGCCGCCGCAGGAGGAAGAACGCCCATGACCACTGCCCCCGCCCGTGCCGACCACCAAGGCATCACCTCGTCGTGGCACCGGACCGCCGCTTCGATGACCCGTCAGGAATGGTCCCGCCTGGCCGCGATGGCCGCCTTCATCACCACCCTGCACGTCGTCGGATGGTTCACCCTGGTGGTGATCGTCGCGCCCGGCCACTACAGCGTCGGCACCAAGAGCTTCGGCATCGGGATCGGGGTGACTGCCTACACGCTGGGCATGCGGCACGCCTTCGACGCCGACCACATCGCCGCCATCGACAACACCACCCGCAAGCTCATGCACGAGGGCAAACGGCCCCTGTCAGTCGGCTTCTGGTTCTCCCTCGGCCACTCCAGCATCGTCTTCGCCCTGGCGTTCCTCCTCTCTCTCGGCGTCAAGGCCCTCGCCGGGCCCGTCCAAGACGACAACTCCAAGCTGCGCCAGGTCACCGGCCTGATCGGCACCGCAGTGTCCGGCGCGTTCCTCTACCTCATCGCCGCGATCAACGTGGTGATCCTGGTCGGCATCTGGAAGGTCTTCCGCACGATGCGCACCGGGCACTTCGACGACGCTGCTCTGGAGGAGCAGCTCGACAAGCGCGGCCTGATGAACCGCGTGCTCGGGCGCGCCACACGCTCGATCACCAAGTCCTGGCACATGTACCCGCTCGGACTGCTCTTCGGCCTCGGGTTCGACACCGCCACCGAGATCGCCCTGCTGGTGCTGGCGGGCAGCGGCGCCGCCTCCGGTCTGCCGTGGTACGCGATCCTCTGTCTGCCAGTGCTGTTCGCTGCCGGCATGTGCCTACTGGACACCGTCGACGGCTCGTTCATGAACTTCGCCTACGGCTGGGCCTTCTCCAAGCCCGTCCGCAAGGTCTACTACAACCTCACCATCACCGGCCTGTCGGTGGCGGTCGCGCTGATCATCGGCACCGTCGAACTCCTGGGGCTCCTCGCCGACCAGCTGAGCCTGACCGGCTGGTTCTGGGACTGGGTCAGCGGCATCGACATCAACCTGCTCGGCTTCGTGATCGTCGGCCTCTTCGTCGTCACCTGGATCGCGGCCTTGCTGGTGTGGCGGTTCGCCCGGATCGAGGAGAAGTGGACGTCGGGCCTGCGCCGAGGGAACGCGCAGGGCTCCCGGCAGGTCGCTGACGGAGTGGGCGATGCCTGAGCACGAGGGTGGAGGACCGGACGCCCGTTCGTCCCTCTTGAGTGCCAGACGCGGCGGTGGGCGCGCGGGCAGCCGGGCAGCGCACGGGCGTACAACATCGGTAGCGGCAGCGTGCACACGGTAGGCGAGATAGCCCAGGCCCTGGCTACCGCGTACGGCGGCCCGGCGCCGGTGGTGACGGGCGAGTACCGGCTGGGCGACGTTCGGCACATCACCGCCGACTCGGGCCGGCTGCGCGCCGAAACTCGGCTGGCGCCCGCGGGTCTCGTTTCAGGAGGGCATGGCCGAGTTCGCGGGAGCGTCACTGCGCTGCTGAACAGGTGGACCGCCGAACTGACGAGCTGTTGAACGGGTGAGCGGCCGAACGGCGCAAACAGGACGGGGGGACGCAGTGACGTCTGACTTTCGTAAGGCGTCGCTGCGGCCGTCGGGAGCCCTGCCGCCCTTAGCGTGGTCGACGTGATCACGCCTTCCTCGCTCTCCGTCGATGTCGTGCTGCCGTGTCTCGACGAGGCCGCGGCGCTGCCCTGGGTCCTGGGTCGGATCCCGTCCGGGTGGCGGGCGATCGTGGTGGACAACGGGTCGCGGGACGGCTCGGCCGAGCTGGCCCGCTCGCTGGGTGCGACCGTTGTCGAGGAGGCCCGGCGTGGCTTCGGTGCGGCCTGCCACGCGGGTCTGCTCGCGGCGGAGGCCGAGCTGGTCTGCTTCCTCGACTGCGACGGCTCACTTGATCCGGCCCAACTCCCGCGCGTCGTGGACCCGGTGGCAGCCGGCACCGCTGACCTGGTGCTCGCCCGCCGACGCCCCGTCAGCGCCCGGGCCTGGCCGGTGCACGCGCGGCTGGCCAATGCCGTGCTGGCTCGCCGGCTGCGGGCCAGGACGGGTGCGCCGTTGCACGACCTCGGTCCGATGCGTGCGGCGTGCCGTGAGCGCCTGCTGGCGCTGGGGCTGGGCGACCGGCGTTCGGGTTATCCGCTGGAGATGGTGCTCGCCGCCTCGGCGGCCGGGATGCGGATCGCCGAGACGTCTGTCGACTACCTGCCGCGCGCGGGGCGCTCCAAGGTCACCGGTACCCTGCGGGGCACCCGGCAGGCCGTGCGCGACATGCGGACCGTGCTCGCCGCGCCGCCGCCCACCCTCCTGGTCATTGCCAAGGCGCCGGTACCTGGGCGGGTGAAGACCCGGCTGACCCCGCCCTGCACGCCCGAACAGGCCGCAGCCCTGGCAGAGGCGGCCCTCGTGGACACCCTGCACACGCTCGACACCGTCCCTGCCGGGCAGCGGCTGCTGGTGCTGGACGGCGAGCCCGGGAGCTGGCTGCCGCCAGGGTGGCAGGTGGTCCCGCAGACCACCGGCGGGCTGGACCGGCGACTCGCGGCGGCCTTCGCCTTCGCCGCCTGCTTGGCTCCCACCGCACCCGCGCTGCTGGTCGGGATGGACACCCCGCAGCTGACCGCGCGGATGCTGGCCGAGCCGCTCTCCCCAGCCGCTCGGACCGGGGTCGACGCCTGGTACGGACCCGCGACGGACGGCGGCTTCTGGGCACTCGGACTGGCCCGGCCCACCGCACAGTTGGCCCGGCAACTGCTGGTGGACCTGCCGATGTCCACGCCGGACACCGGGGCCGCCCTGCTGGCGCGGCTCGCCGCCGCCGGTCTCACGGTCGCCCTGCTGCCCGAACTCAACGACGTCGACACCCTCACCGACGCCCACCAGGTCGCGGCGGCCGCACCGGGCAGCCGCTTCGCCGGCAGCCTGCGCTCGTTCGATCTCACGCCGGAGGCGGCAGGATGACGGTCACTGCCGCCTGGGTCGACGATCCGTTCGTCGAGGCCGTGGTCACCGGGCGGGGGCCGCTGTGGCTGCGCCGCGCCGACGGCGGCCGGATTCACCTCGACATCGAACGCTGGTGCCGGCCGGCCGCAGGCGCGGACCACAGCCTGCTGCGGCGCTGCGCGCGCCTGGCCACACCAGTGCTGGACCTTGGCTGCGGCCCAGGACGCCTGGTGGCCGCACTGCTCGCGCTCGGCGTGCCGGCCCTCGGCGTCGACCTCGCCGGTGCCGCGGTGGAGCGCACCCGGGGCCTGGGCGCCGCGGCCATCTGCCGCTCGGTCTTCGACCGGCTGCCCGCCGAAGGCCGCTGGGGCGCCGCACTGCTGGCCGATGGCAACCTGGGGATCGGCGGTGACCCGGACGCGCTGCTGCGGCGCTGCGCCGAGCTGATCGCCCCGGGCGGCCTGCTGTTGGTGGAGGTGGAGCGCCGGGAGGTCGACGAGCGGGTCAGGGTCCGGGTGGAGGGACCAGGCGGGCAGCTGGGGCCGCCGTTCGCCTGGGCACGGCTGGGCGCGGATGCCACAGCCCGCCGCGCCCGGTCGGCCGGACTCACCGACGTGGAGCAGTGGACCTCGCACGGCCGGTGCTTCGTCGCCCTGCGCAAGTCAGTACCGATCAACTGATCCGACGAGATGTCAGGCAAGGTCGCCGCTCAGCGCGGCGCGCTGCTTACCCAGGACAGTTGAGTCGGCGCCACCGCCTCCGTCCGCCGGGGCGAAGCGCCATCGCAGCAGCGCGCCGGCCAGCACGCACAGCAGAGCCGCGCCGTAGGCGGCCCGCTGGACCTTCAGCGCCCCGTCCGCCGGACAGAGCACCTGGCCTGCGGCGGGCACCGCCAGCCACTCCCCGCGACCGTCGAGCGCGACCAAGGCCACTCGCAGCGACCAGGGCGGCGAGCGTGAGCAGGCAGGTCAGGACGCTCCGGATCGGCATCCGCCCACCCTGCCACCGGACCAGGCTCGCCGAGCGGAGCCACAGGGCAAGAGTCGGATTCCGTACCGGGGCAGCACTGCGGAGCCTGCGGCGCAGGCGGGTGACCTGACTGATCGGGGCCGCCCTGCTTTCAGCCCTACGCCCTTTTTGCTGCCTATCGTCGTGCTGACGCGGCCGCCGCTACGGGGCAAGGACGAAGGACGATCCATGGATGCCAACGACGGCGACGCCCGCCGACCGACTGACCGCGACCAACCGAAGCCCGCTGGTGCGACTGGAGCCGACCCCCGCAAGGACCGCGGCGAGGCACCAACGGCTGACGGGTCCACCGCCGGGCGCTCGGGTCAGCCTGTGTCTCCCCTCCCGGCGGACAGCACGGGCGATGGGCATCGCGCCGGCCGGCCGCGATCCGCGCTCGCCGCCGGCCCACCGCCCGGGCCGGCGCGGCCGGAGTTCTGGCGCAGTCCGCTGCGCGGGCCGTGGCTGACCGCGGTCTTCGGCCTGGTGTTGCTGTTCGGCATCACGGTGATGTTCGTGACCGGTCTGCTCTCCTACGCCGCATACAATCCGGACCTCGCCGCGGTCAACGACCAGACGCCGGACAAGGGTTGGCTGGGATTCTACCTGTTCGCCTGGCCCACCGGACCCAGCTGGCTCTACCGGCTCAACCAGGGCGTGCACGTCACCCTCGGTGTGGTGCTCGTCCCGGTGCTGCTGGCCAAGCTCTGGTCCGTCATCCCCAAGCTCTTCGCCTGGCCGCCGGTGCGCTCGCCCGCCCAGGCACTGGAGCGGCTCTCGCTGCTGCTGCTGGTCGGCGGCGCCCTTTTCGAGTTCATCACCGGCCTGCTGAACATCCAGCTGCACTACATCTTCCCCGGCTCCTTCTACACCCTGCACTTCTACGGCGCCTGGGTCTTCATCGGCGCCTTCGTCGTCCACGTGACCTTCCGCCTCGGACGGATGACCCGCGCCCTGCGCACCCGCCGCCTGCGCACCGAACTGCGAACCACCGCTGCCGCCACCGTGCCCGAACCCTTCGACGGCACGGGCCTGGTGGCGCCGCGACCGGCCCGGGCCACGATGTCCCGGCGCGGCGCGCTGGGCATGGTCGGCGCAGGATCCCTGGTGCTCTTCGTGGTGACGGCCGGTCAGAGCATCGGCGGGGCGCTGCGCAGGACAGCCCTGCTCGCGCCGCACGGGCAGAACCCGGGCACCGGACCGAACGGCTTCCAGATCAACAAGACCGCAGCCTCCGTCGGCATCCGGCCTGCCGACATCGGCCCCGACTGGCGCCTGACCGTCCGCGCACCAGGCCACGAGAGCGTCCTGACCCTGGACCAGGTAAGGCAGTTGCCGCAGAGCACCGCTGCCCTGCCGATCGCCTGCGTGGAGGGCTGGTCCACCCCCGACCAGCACTGGAGCGGCGTGCGCCTGAGCGACCTGGCCGCCCTGGTCGGACTGCACGGCGACCTGCCCGAGGTCTTCGTCGAGTCCGTCGAACGCGGCGGCTCCTTCAGCTCGACCGTCCTGCGCGACAACCAGGTCCGCAACCCGCACTCCCTGCTCGCCCTCCAGGTCAACGGCGCCGACCTCTCACCCGACCACGGCTACCCCGCCCGCGTCATCGTCCCCGCCAACCCCGGCGTCCACAACACCAAATGGGTCACCCGCCTCACCTTCGGAGCCACCACGTGAAGCGACCACACCCCCGGCACCTGCCCCACCCGCACCTGAGCCGCGACGGCATCCGGCGACGCTACGGCGCCTCCCCCCTGCACCTGCTCCTCGTCCTCTGCTCCTTCGCCCTGGCGATCTACGCCGGGATCCGGCTCCTGAAGGGCGAACCGATCAAGGTCGCGCTCTGGTTCGTCGGCGCCGCCCTCGCCCACGACCTCCTCCTGCTCCCCCTGTACACCCTCACCGACCGCGCTGCCCAGACCCTCGCCGACCGTCTCGGACGCGTCCCCCACGGCCCGCACAGCCCGCGCGTGCCAGCGGTCAACTACGTCCGTGTGCCGGCCTTCCTCTCCCTGCTCCTGCTCGCCGTCTGGTACCCCCTCGTCCTACGCCGCGTCCCCGGCTACCGCAACACCACCGGCCTCGACCCCGACCCCTTCCTCGACCACTGGCTCCTGATCACCGCCGCACTCTTTGCGCTGTCGGCGCTGTGCCTGCTCACCGCCACGATCCGCCACCGGCCACCGAAACCCCACCCAGCCAAGGCTCCATGACCTCGGGCACCATGGGTGGCGGTCCCGGCCAGGAACTGTCCTCCGGGCCCCACGATGTGAGCAACACACGCCAGCCGGGCCCGGCATCCGCCGAAACCGACGTTCCCGCCCTTCAGGAAGCCCACGGGTTGGTTCTTGGATCTTCGGAGGGGTGGGGGCGCTTGAGGGGGCAGGTCCGTCAACACCGACCGCCACGCGCGAGGGTACTGAAGATCCAGGCTGATCCTGGACGCGGTTGCGGATGAACCTGCCGCTCGGTCACCGCTCAGTGTCTGGCCGAGCAGCACGCCGGCGACGACGACCGAGGTGATGCCGGAGGCGTGCGCGCCCTTCGCCACCACGTAGGCCGCGTACGGGGTGACCAGGGCGATCACCGTCTCCGGCACCGGATCCGTGGTGCGGCGCCGGACCAGCCACACCAGCCCGGCGACAGCGGCGCCGATCACGCTGCCGCCGCCGGCGAGCAGCAGGAACTCCCCTCCCGCCGCTGACAGTCGTCGGGGTTGCTCAGGCCGCCGATGGCGAAGTGCATGGGTTTGTCGAAGGCGGTGAGCCTGCTCGTGGGCCGCGGGCGCGGTCCTTGACAAGACTTAGGACGGCTGTCCTAGGATTCACTTGGGACAGCCGTCCTAAGTCTTTGGTGCCGGTGGCCTGGGTGCGAGCGAGGAGGAGCATGAACGTGAGAGGCGGGGCGACCCGGGCGCAGATCGTCGACGCGGCGGACCGGCTCTTCTATCAGCAGGGGTACGAGCACACGTCCTTCGCGACGATCGCCGAGGCGGTGCAGATCTCGAGGGGCAACTTCTACCACCACTTCAAGTCGAAGGACCGCATCCTGGATGCGGTGATCGACGCCAGGCTCGCCGACACCCGGCGGATGCTGGAGCAGTGGGAGGTCGAGTACTCCGAGCCTGCTGACCGCATCCGCCGGTTCATCGAGATCCTGCTGACCAACCGTGCCGACATCCAGAGTTACGGCTGCCCCGTTGGCACCCTGACCAGCGAACTGGCAAAGCTGGACCACGCCGCGCTGGGTGAGGCCAACGGTCTGTTCGTGCTCTTCCGCTCCTGGCTCCGCGACCAGTTCGCGCTCCTTGGGCACGCGGATGAAGCGGAGGCACTGGCGATGCACGTCCTGGCATTCAGTCAGGGCGTCGCCATCCTCGCGAACGCCTTCAAGGACGAGGAGTTCATCCGCCGGGAGGTCCGCCGGATGAACGACTGGCTGGACACCTACACCACCACCTGAGAGGAACCTGATGTTCGTCGTGCTGCTGCGCTTCTCCACGAACAAGTCCGCCGCCGGCCAGTACATGGACGGCCACCAGCAGTGGATCAAGCAGGGCCTGGACGACGGGGTGTTCCTGCTGGTCGGCAGCATCCAGCCGGGGCTCGGCGGCGCGGTCCTCGCCCACGCCACCTCGAAGGAGGAACTGGAGGAGCGTGTGAACGCCGACCCGTTCGTCGCGCAGGACGTCGTCCGCGCGGAGATCATCGAGATAGCCCCTGGCATGGCCGACGACCGCCTCAAGTTCCTGCTTCCCTGACCGAGGACCAATCCGATGAGCACGACGACGCCCGGACCCGACGGCCGCCCCCGCTGCCGATGGAGTGCTGCCGTACCGGAGTTCCTGGCTTATCACGACACCGAGTGGGGCTTCCCGGTCGCCGACGAGCGGCGCCTGTTCGAGAAGCTGAGCCTGGAAGGCTTCCAGTCCGGACTCAGCTGGCGCACGATCCTGGCCAAGCGGCAGAACTTCCGGGCCGCCTTCGCCGGCTTCGACATCACCCAGGTCGCCCGTTACGGCGAGCGCGAGGTCGAGCGCCTGCTGCAGGACGCCGGCATCGTCCGCCACCGCGGCAAGATCGAGGCGGTCATCAACAACGCCAGGTGCGCCGAGGCGATGCTGGAGAGCGGAGAATCGCTGGCCGCCTTCGTCTGGCGCTACGAGCCCGACCCGGCACAGCTGCCCGAGCCGCAGACCGTCTCGACCTCACCCACCTCGATTCGCCTGTCCAAGGACCTGAGGAAGCTGGCTGGAAGTTCGTCGGGCCGACGACCGTCTTCGCCTTCATGCAGGCCATGGGGCTGATCAACGACCACGCGAACGACTGCGTGATCCGCGCGCAAGTCGAGCGCGAACGCCTTGTCTTCACTCGCCCGGGACACTGACGGCTTCCGCGTCCCGATGGGCCTCCTTCGGCATCCTGTTCGGCCACCTCGCCGAGCGGCGACTCAACCCGAAGCCGGCCGCTGCGGTAACCAAGCGGGACACCGCGCCGGAGACCGCCGCACCCGTGGTGTGACCCGGACGGGGTTCGGACAGCCGGCCGGCTGAAGGGCCGGTAGCAGCGACAGTTCGTCGTCGCTGCCGGCCCGTCGGCGTCGATTTCGGTGGGATCGATCAGGGGAGTTGTTCGTGCTGCCCGACGCACGATCCGCTGCAACTGCCGGCCCTCCTTGTTCGTGAGCCTGACGGCCTTGACCGGCTCTGGCACTGGCCTGGCTCCTTCAGTTGGCGAGGCTGTCGAGTGCGGTTTCGGCGTAGTGGGGCCAGGCGTGGGCGTGGGCGACGGGGATGGCGACCCAGTCCTTGAACGGGCGGTGCTTACCGGAGGGGTCGAAGAGTTCGGCTCCGGGCAGGGCCAGGGCCTCGGCGTGGGCGGGCGTGCCGCCGCCGAGTCGGAAGGCCAGCAGGTCGGCCTGGAGGCAGGCGAAGGCCTTGCCATGGGCCTTGAGGGCGCGTTTACCGAACATCGCTCCGGCATGGGCACCGCGTGGGGCGAGGTCGGTGGCGATCTCGTCGAACAGGTCGTCAGAGGGCATGTGTCGGGTCCTCGCTCCTTCGAGTCGAAACGTCTCGCGACATCCAACCGGCATGCGGCCCGTCTGCGCCAACCCGGTGGCCGTGTCATGGATGCGCGGGTGCCGTACCTCGGCGGCCTCGTCGGCGGACCTGGGCGAGGTCGCGTTCGTCGACGGCCCGCTACTTGGGCGGCAGGGTCGCCGCGAAGGTGCGGCCCCGGTCGATCCAGTCGCCGAGAGTCGCGTCCTCGGTGAGGGCGGAGGAAGCGACGAGGATCCAGCCGCGCATGGGGCGCCCGGTGATGTCGAAGAGGCGGACGCCCGGGCGGGCCAGGGCCGCGTCCGTGTTGTCGGGGCCGATCCTGACGATGAGTTCGTCGCTGTGGACTCCGACGGCCATGTTGCCGTTCAGGAGGAACGCGAGGCCGCCGAACATGCGTTTCTCGGTGAGGCCGGGGACCTCGCCCAGCTGCTCGCGGATCCGCTGGGCCAGGCCTTCGTCGATGGCCATGGCAGCCTCTCAGAGGGTGAACAGCGGCTGTGGCACGCCGGTTTCGGCGTACTCCTTGAGTCGGGTCATCAGCAGGCCCCAGGTGTAGGCGGCCGGCGGCAGGCCGGGGTCGCCGTCCTGCCAGCCCCGGTGGTGGAAGAGCACGCGGGTGCCGCCGTCCAGCTCCGGGCTGTCGGAGAGCTCCCAGGTGATCGTGGTGCCGGACCAGTGGGGCGGGAAGGCCCCGACGGAGGTCCAGGCGACGCGACTCTCGGTGGCCTCGTCGCGGCGCAGCTGAAACGGCTCGGGGACCATGGGGAAGTCGAAGAGGAGGATCTCGTCCTTGCGGTCGACGCCGCTGGTCCACCACCCCGTCAGCCCGTCGTGCGTGTTCAGGGCCTCGTGGACGGTCTTGCGGTCGGCCGCGATCTCGACCTGGAAGGCGATTTCGGACATCGTCGTGCTCCTTGTGCTCAGGGTGGTGCGGTGTGTGCCCGTGCGTGCGGTGCGTGCTGGGGGATCGGGGGTCATGGTGCTGGGGTGAGCCTGTGTTCGAGGTCGCGCAGGTCCTTGCCGAGGGAGGAGCGGACCTTGCGCGCCATGAGCGGCGCGGCGAGCCGGTAGTAGCCGCCGGCGTCGCCCCGCACCCGGATGCGGGCCAGCGTGCCGCCGGCGTCCGGGGTGAAGGAGTAGGTGACGTGCATCGGCATCGGACCGGCCACCGACACCATGTCGAGCAGCCCGGGCGGGTCGTGCCGGGCCACCCGCAGGACGTAGTCGATCCTCTTGCCGAGGAAGTACGCGGTGCGGGTGACCTCGGCGCCGACGCCGAAGCCTCCGCCGTCGGCCTCCCGGGTGAGCTCCGCCGTCCGGATGCCCTGCGTCCACTCGTGGTCGTGGCGCCAGTCCATGGCATACGCGGCCACCTGCTCGGGCGGGAGCGGGATCACCCGCTGCGCCGTCTCGTCGATCGTCATTGCTGCTGCCTCGTCTCGTCGCTGCTCGCCCGCGTGGCAGGTCAGGCACTCCAGCCAGGATTCCTGCCGCTGACGGCCAGCGCGCGGTCAAATGCGCTCGCATCGGCCGATACGGCGACGGGCTCGCCGTAGGCGCCGGTGGCGCGGGCGTTCGCCGCGATCTGCTCGACGACCGCGAGCACGGTGTTCGCGGAGTCCTCGCCGACGCGGAAGCGCCGACCGGTCGCACCGGCCAGGTCCCAGCCGTGCAGGGCGAGCTCCTGGAGGGTGATCGCGGCGGCGAAGTCGGCGGGCATCTCACCGGGGCCGAACTCGGTCAGGCCCTCGTACGCGGCCGGGTCGGCCCACGCGACCGCGACGTTGATCGCGTACTCGGCCACGGCCGCCGGGGTGACCGGCGCGGGGTCGCCGGCGGTTGACTGCGGCTGCTTGCGGGCCGCGCGCTCGGAGGACGGCAGGACGCCGGCGAGGTGGTCGAGCAACTCGGCGACGGTGAACTTCTCGCACGGAGTGCGGGCCGAGAGCTGCTCGGCCCGCACGGCCGAGGCGGTCTCGGCGAAGGCGGCAGCGAATTCCTGAATGGCGGTGTGCATGGCGGTCTCTCGTCTCGTGGTGGGGTCGGGTCAGCCGGTGAAGGTGAAGAACGGGGACGGCTCGCCGGTCTCTGCGGATGCCTTCAGCCGCACGGACTTGGTTGCCCAGCCGTAGGTGAAGTTGCGGTAGCCGCCGTCGTCGTGCAGAGCGTCCCCCGCCGTAGCGGTCGTGGTGAACCAGCTCCGGATGCCCTCGGTGGTGGAGATCGCCGCGAACACGGTGTCCGTGTCGGCCTCGATGTGCGACCGCATCGCGATGTCGGCCATGGCAGTGCCCCTTTCTCATTGCTTTAGTCGACACTAAAACAACCGCGAAACCATGGCAAGTTCAAGCCATGACTAAAATGAGTCCCATGGAAGCGGTGCAAGCGGTTGCCGAGCCCAGGCGGCGCGAGATCCTGCGGCTGGTCTGGGACAGCGAGCTGTCCGCGGGCGAGATCGCCGAGCGGTTCGACGTCACCTTCGGCGCGGTGTCCCAGCATCTGAAGGTGCTGAGGGACACGGGCCTGGTTACCCTGCGCCAGGAGGGCCGCAAGCGCTACTGCCGGGCCGACCGCACGGCCATGGGTCCGCTCGCCGACTACCTGCAGGCCATGTGGGCCACCAGGCTCGACGCGCTGGCCGACCTCGCCGAACAGGCCGAACGCGCAGCGCAGGAGAAGGGCACGACCTGATGACCGCTGAACTGGTGACCGTCGAGCGCAGGATCGCCGCGCGTCCCGAGACGGTGTTCTCCTTCTTCACCGACCGCGAGCGCTGGCTCTCCTGGATGGGCACGGACGGCGAGTTCTCCTTCGAACCCGGCGGCTCCTACCGGACCAACGTCACCGGCGACAATCACGCCGCCGGACGCTTCCTGGAGCTCGATCCGCCCAAGCGCGTGGTCTTCACCTGGGGCTGGGAGTCCGGCGGCATGCCCGTCCCGCCGGACTCCACCACCGTCGAGATCACCCTGCACCCGGACGGCGAGGGCACCTTGCTGCGCCTGGTGCACCACGGCCTTCCGGCGCAGGCCCGCGCGCCCCACAAGGAGGGCTGGACCCACTACGTCGAGCGGTTGGCGGTACGCGCCGAGGGCGGCGACCCCGGTGCCGACCACTGGATGGAGAACGCGCCGGTCTGACCTGCCGTCCTGGCGTGCGGCCGATGATCATCGAATGGTCCGCCGAGGCCGCGCGCTGAGTCAGGCGTCTTCGGTCGGCTGTATGTTGGCGCCGTGGACTACCTGGTTGGACTTCGGCGTGAACTGGACGCGTTCGGTGCCGTGTTGGATGGTGATTTGTCGGCTCCGGTCGAGCACTGCGGCAGTTGGAGGCTGGTGGATCTGGCCGTGCACATGGGAGCGGGGAACCTGTGGGTCGTCGCGGCGGTGCGGGAGGGCCATGGCGACAGCTATGACGAGGGTGCCGCACCCCGTGACCGGGCCGGTCTCAAGGCTTGGTACGCCGGGACGGCGGACGCGCTCGTGCAAGCCCTGTCGGTTGATCCCTCGATGGGGGCCTGGACGTTCTTCCCGCCGCACACGGTCGGGTTCTGGCGTCGGCGCCGCAGCCAGGAGACGCTGATGCACCGGTGGGACGCCGAGCACGCGCTCGGCTCGGCGACGCCGATGGATGCGGCGCTCGCCGCCGACGGTGTCGCCGAGGTCTTCGACACCATGGCGCCCCGCATGATCTCCAAGGGGGCCGCCACCCATCCCGAGCAGGCCGTGCGGATCACCGCCACCGACTCCGGCCGCTGCTGGACTTACGGGCCCGGTGAGCCGATCGCGGAGGTCGCGGGCACCGCCGAGGACCTGCTGCTGATGTTGTGGGGGCGCAAGCCGCGGGATGCTGGTTCGGTGACCTGGGCCGGGGATCGTGAGGCGGGGTTGGGTGTGCTGGCCGGGCCGCTGGTCCCCTGACTTGGGATCAGGTGAAGTTCGCCCCTTGTGGCGGGGATGGTCGGTACCGTCGAGGGCAAGGCGGCGCAGGCGGTGCACTGGGCCTCGATCCGGTTGAGCCAGGATGGCCAGGGTGTAGGCGATCTCGACGTTGTCGGCGGCGCCAGCCGGTGGGCCGGTCCCGATCGGCCCACGTACTGCTGCGCCGGCACCGTGCTGGGCTTTCAGTGCTGCGCGACGTAGTACACGTTGAGGATGTCGCCCTCGACCCGCTGGGTGTCGATCCGGCTGAAGCCGGCCTCGCCGAGCATCCGCAGGGCGGTCTGCTCGCCCCAGACGGTTCCCAGGCCTTCGCCGCCCTCGCTGAGCGAGACGCTCATGCAGTAGAAGGTCGAGAACGTGTAGAGCGCGGGCCCGAGCGGGTGTTCGAGGTTCTCCTCCAGTCGGCTGGAGGCGGAGATGTCGCCCATCAGGAAGACGCCGTCGTCCTTCAGCGCGCCGGCGACGGCCGCGAGGGTGCGGGTGGGCCGGGCCAGGTCGTGGATGACGTCGAAGGCGGTGATCAGGTCGTAGGAGCCGGTCAGCTCGGTGCAGTCGCCGACCCGGAAGTCGGTGTTGGTCAGGCCGAGTTCGGCGGCTTCGGCGCGAGCGGCGGCGATGCCGTCCTCGGACATGTCGAGCCCGTGGAAGCGGCTGGCGGGGAAGGCCTTGGCCAGGACGTTGACGGCGTGGCCCTGGCCGGTGCCGATGTCCAGCGCGTCGATGCCCGCGCGCAGCCGCTCGGTGAGGCCGGGCACCAGTGCGATGATGCCGTCCACCAGGGCCAGGTCGTAGACCTCCCCGGACTCCTCCGCCTGCAGGGCCTGGAAGCGCGGGTACGCCGAGTACGGCACACCGGATCCGGTGCGGAAGGCTTCGAGCACCCGCTGCTCGACCTCCCCGCACATGCCGATGTCCTGGGCGATCCGTGCCAGGTTGTCCGGCCCGGCCGACCGGGTGAGCGCCGCGGCGTGCTCGGGCGGCAAGTGGTAGGTGCCCTGCTCGGGCCGGTAGTCGACGAAGCCGCCGACCACCATCGCGCCCAGCCACTCGCGGACGTAGCGCTCGTCCAGCCCGGCAGCCCGCGCGATCTCCGTACTGGTGGCCGGCGCCATGGCGGACATCGTGTCGAACAATCCGCTCTCGTGACCCAGGCCCGTCATCAGGCACAGGCAGGCATCGTTCAGCACCTGGATCATGCGGCCGCCGAACTCCTCCTGCTTCACCGCGTCCAGTTCTGCGACAGACATCGCTCCTCCTCTCGCCATCGGGCCGCGGCGAAGGAGGCGGGGTCGGCGGCCGACGCACTCGTGGCGGCGGCTCGATGGGACGGCGACGGATTTCCTCTTCCTTCGCCACGCTACCCGCCCGGACGCCAGCCGTCGCTGCAGCCCTGGACGGCGAGCTGGTGCGGCGCTCGACCTCCGTTCGAGGCCGGTGTGGGCTGTCTCGAGTACTGCGCTGCCCACCGCCGCCGCAGTGCCGAAGTGTCACCGGCGGCGATGTGGCAGCGGCGTTTCAGCTGTTGCCGAGTGCGGCTTCCTCGCGGTCGAGGTCGTGCTGCAGGGTTCTGCGGGTGGCGTCGCTGATCCGGTGCTCGTCGTACAGGCGCTGCAGTTCCGTGCCCTGGACGGCGATCACCTCGTGCCGCAGCTCTCGGTAGGCGGCCTCCATGGTGCTGCCGTCCGGGCCGTCGATGGTGTGGTCGAGCCGGGCGTTCAGGGCGCGCCGGACCCGGTCGACGACCGCCTCGGGCATCGCCTCCAGGGAGGCGAGGTCGTCGACGTGGGTCAGCGCGGCACGGTCGAGGGCGTCGCGGGCCTGGGCCTCTTCGCGGGCGGTGTGCTCGGGTTCCAGGGCCAGCCCGGAGCGGTTGACCACGGCCGCCAGGCTCAGCCCCTGGACGACCAGGGTGAACACCACGACCGCCGTGGTGAGGACCAGCACCAGGGCCCGTCCGGGCAGCGGGCCGCCGCCGTTCGCCACGAGGGGGATCGACAGGGCTGCGGCCAGCGGCATCACGCCGCGGGTCCCGGCCCAGGTCACCACCCCTGCCACCCGCCAGGACATCCGGCCGCGGCTGGGCTTGACCGCCCGGGTCAGCGGCAGAGTCGACAGCACGCGCACAGCGATCAGCACAGCTGCCAGGGCCAGTGCCTGCAGCGGCCACCAGCCGGCGCCCTTGGGCAGGTCCCGCACCAGCGCGGGCAGCTCCAGACCGACGATGCTGAAGACGACGCTCTCCAGCAGGAACACCACCACCGCGTACACGGCGTGCAGTTGGAGGCGGATGTGCGCGTCGGTGAGGCGGTGCCCGGAGCGCCCGAGCAGGACGCCGGCGACGACGACCGAGGTGATGCCGGAGGTGTGCGCGGCCTCCGCCAGCACGTAGGCCGCGTACGGGGTGACCAGGGCGATCACGGTCTCCAGCACCGGGTCGGTGGTGCGGCGGCGGATCAGCCACACCAGGCCCGCGACCGCCACGCCGATCAGGCTTCCGCCGCCCCCGAGCAGCAGGAACTCCCCGCCTGCGGCGGGCAGGCTCACCGTAGCCCCGGTGGCCACCGCGATGCCGACGGCGACCTTGAACAGCACCAGCGAGGTCGCGTCGTTGAACAGGCTCTCTGCCTGGACCAGGACCTGAACGCGGCCGGGCAAAGCCAGGCGCCGGCCGAGCGCGGTGACAGCCACCGGGTCGGTGGAGGCGAGCACGGCCCCGAGGACGAACGCCATCGCGGGCGGCAGACCGGTCACCGCGACCGCCGCGAAACCGACCGCCGCAGCCGACGCGAAGACCAGGCCGAACGCGAGGATCGTGACCGGCTTCCACACCGTGCGCAGGTCGCGCAGCGACAACTCCTCGGCCGAGGCGTACAGCAGTGGGGGCAGCACGACCAGCGCGATGGTCTGCGGCGGGATGTGCAGCGCGGGCACGCCGGGTATCAGTGCCACGGCGAGGCCGGCCAGGACCAGCAGTGACGGGGCGGGCATGCGCCAGCGGCGGGCGAAGGTGGCTACGGCAGTGGCCAGGACCACGAGGAAGAGGACGAGCCCCACGGCGCGCATCTGCGAAAGACCCCATCACGACGAGCGGGGTCGCTGCCGCCTGATCGCTGCAGTCGTCCCCCGAGCCGACCAGTCTTCCCGGCACACCGTAGGTAATTTTATCGGGACTTTAGCAGGGGTGGCATGGGGGCGGGCTGGTGGCGCACTCGCCCGCCCTGGACGGGCGAGGCGGTCGCCCGGGCGGATCGCGCGGAATGGGCGCGGTCAGCATGCTGGAGGGCTTCCGCGCGGTCCGGTCTGGCTGCTGTGACTGGTCGAGGTAGTTGGCACGGTCGCGACGTCTGGCAGCCTCCGCCCCCCTGTTCGGTGACCCGCGTCACATCCGGCTCCTGTCAGCAATGGGGACGCCATCTCGTTCAAGGGCCACGTGAACGAGACAGGAGCAACGCTATGAAGCACCGCATCGTCGTACTCGGCGCCGGATACGCCGGGGCCTTCGCCGCCGGGAACCTGGCCCGCCGACTCTCCCCCGCCGACACGGAGATCACCGTCGTCAACGCCGTGCCCGACTTCGTCGAGCGGATGCGGCTCCACCAGCTCGCGAGCGGCCAGGCCATCGCGTTCCGCAAGCTCGCCGACGTGTTCGCGGGCACCGGGGTTCGGCTGCGCATCGCGCGCGTCACCGGCGTCGACCCCCAGCGCAGGACCGTCGCCGTGACCGGCGAGGACGGCGACAACGTTCTCGGGTACGACACGCTTCTCTACGCGCTCGGCAGCTCGGTAGCCCACCACGGCGTCCCGGGTGTGGCCGAGCACGCCTTCGACGTGACCGGCCCGACCTCGGCACTGCGGCTGCGCGAGCGCCTGGCCCGCCTGGGCGAGGGTGGCACCGTGCTGGTCGTCGGTGAGGGGCTGACCGGCATCGAGACCGCCACGGAGCTCGCCGAGTCCCGACCCGACCTCTCGGTCGCGCTCGCCGCCCGCGGCGAGCTGGGCGCCTGGCTCTCCCCGAAGGCCCGCCGTCACCTGCGCCGGGCCTTCGACCGGTTGGGCATCACCGTCCGCGAGCACACCGACATCGAAGCCGTCGAGCCGACCCGGGCGATCGCCTCCGACGGTACGTCCGTCCCGGCCGACGTGACCGTGTGGTCGGCCGGGTTCGCCGTACACCCCCTCGCGGCCGCCAGCGGCCTGGAGGTCACCGGGACCGGCCAGATCGTCGTCGACCGCACCATGCGCTCGGTCTCGCACCCGGAGGTCTACGCCGCCGGTGACTGCGCCTACGCGATCGGCGACAACGGCCGGCCGCTGCCGATGTCCTGCGCCTCGGCCGGCTACACCAACATGCAGGCGACTGCCGCGATCATCGCGCGCCTGACGGACAGTCAGATCCCGAGCATCGGGCTCAAGTACCACGGCAACCACATCAGCCTCGGGCGGCGGGACGCGATCTTCCAGATGGTGGACAGGGACGTCCGGTCGAAGTCCTGGTACCTGGGCGGCCGGACCGCCGTGTGGCTCAAGTCGGCCATCCTCAAGGGGGCCGGCTGGAGCATCGCCCACCCGACCTTCGGCCTGCCCAAGCGCCGGCGCCGCCTGGCCACCGCGCCCGGCCGGATCGGCGTGCGGGTCGCCGCATAGGCTGCCCCGCATGGACAGCGCAGCCATCGATAGGTTCGAGGCCAGCCGGGGCCGGCTGGCCTCGCTCGCGTACCGTCTGCTCGGTTCGGCCGCCGACGCCGAGGACGCCGTGCAGGACACCTTCCTGCGCTGGCAGGCCGCGGACCGCGAACGCATCGAGGTGCCGGAGGCGTGGCTGACCAAGGTCGCCACCAACCTCTGCCTCGACCAGCTCCGCTCGGCGCAGGCACGCCACGAGCGCGCCGTCGGAGACTGGCTGCCCGAGCCACTCCTTGAGGGCGACCCGATGCTCGGCCCTGCCGATACCTTCGAGCAGCGCGAATCGGTGTCCCTGGCCGTCCTGACCCTCATGGAGCGCCTCTCGCCGGTCGAGCGGGCCGCCTACGTCCTGCGCGAGGCCTTCTCCTATCCCCACGCCGAGATCGCCGGGATCCTCGACATCACCGAGTCCGCGAGCCAGCAGCATGTCCACCGGGCCCGACGCCGGGTCGCCGCCGAGCGCCGCAACGGCGAGCCGGTGGACCCCACGTCCGCGCGCCGGATCGTCGAGGAGTTCCTCGTCGCCGCCACGTCGGGGCGCACCGAACGGCTGGTGGCGATGCTCACCGCCGACGCGACCGCGGTCTCGGACGGCGCCGGACTGGCCAGGCGGCTCCTGCGGTACGAGACGCGCGAGCGCATCGCCTCCTACGTGCGCGCCGGCTTCAAGCCCACCGCGGCGAAGCGGCGGATGGCCGGCGGCTCGCCCGCGTTCCACATCGCGCTGGTCAACGGCTCCCCGGCCGTCCTCGCAGTGGTCGACGGCCGGGTCGTGGGCGCCGTCGCGTTCGACGTGAGCGACGGCAAGGTCGCGTCCCTGCGCGGCATCGCCGCCGCCGACCGGCTCGCGCGCCTCAACGGGGCCTGGCAGCAGCACGAACCCGACGCGCCGGCCATCAACGCATGGTGACCTGAGCTTCTCTTACCTTCACCTCACCAAGCGGTAGCTGATGGATTGGAGGCAGAGAGACCCCTCCTACGGTGAGTGTGCACAGGCAGAGCGATTCCGTCGATCACCGGGCACGCATGTTGATCGGATATGTCTGTCCGGTCAGTGATCACTGATGAGATGTGGGCCCGGATCAAGCCGTTGATGCCGTCCGATCCGATTCGTGGGCGGCGTTGGGCTGACCATCGCCGCACGCTTGAGGCGGTCGCCTGGAAGTACCGCACAGGCTCGCCATGGCGGGATCTTCCCGAGGAGCTCGGCTCGTTCCAGACCGCTCATAAGCGGCTGATCACCTGGGCCGTTAACGGCACCTGGGTGCGGATCTTCGAAGCCGTGCTGGCGGATCTGGCCAGCCCATCAGGGAGACACGCTCTAGGCGACCCCATGCTCCGCCACCCTCGACGTACTCGCCGCCGGAATCGGCATCGCCATCCAGGGCGACCGCATCTCGACGCACTCGATCCCCAGGCTTCCCGCCTCATCGTCGTCTCGGCAGGCAACGTCCGCGAGCACCTCATCACCCACCTCGCCAGGACGACAGAAGCCTGCACCACCTCACGCTCTGCGACATCTCCCGGATGAAGACCCCTCCCATGCCTGGAACATCCTGACCGTCGGCGCCTGCACCGACCTCGCCAAGCCGCCCCCGGACGCCGACTTCGACAGATACCGGACCCTGGTCTTCGCAGGGCGTACGAGGCAGGGCGCGGAGCACGCGATGGCCGGTCGGGGACGACACGCGCCAGGCGACACGCCGCCCGGGAGATCACGGCGCGTAGCTGGTGGGTAGGCGTCCCTGATCCGCTTTGCAGTAGGCGGACCCGCGGGCCGAGGTTCTGGGAGTCATCTCCGGCAGGTAGCGGGTGGCTGGCAGAGGGCTGTTACTCGGCGTGTCCGAGCCCGGTACTGGGCCTTGGGACCGTTTTGGGACCAGCCGGTTTTGGCTGCTGGTGGATGTATATGGACACAGTTGGACATCTCTGGCCATTGTCACAGCTGGGCCTCCGTCAGCCCGGGTGAACCATGCGAGTAGCTCTCGCGGGCCAACTCTCTTGCTTGGAAAACAAGTTGGCCGCTCGCTCGGGATCCGTTGAGCAGGCGGCCGATTGGCAGGTCAGCGAAGGTATTTGCTGGGGGTCAAGGGGTCGCAGGTTCAAATCCTGTCGTCCCGACCAGCGTTTTCGCAGGTCGGAGGCCGTTTCCGCTGAACAGCGGAGGCGGCCTTTTTGCTGTGGTGGTCGCAGTGTGGTCGTGAACGCTCGTTCACGTCGCGTTCCGGGGGGACGTCCTGTACTCAGAAGCGCCTTGGGGTGACCGGCTTCTCCTCCGTCGGCGAGTTGAGCGCGGCTGAGAGGCCGATCGGACGCGGGTCGGCGTCGGAGTGGCGTTGATTTTTCTGTGGGCGGGCATGCCTGTGAGACCCGCGGCATCTGCTGATGGGCAGTGGTTCGAGCGGACGTCAGTTATGGACCGGCTGCCCGGTGTTCTGTGTGCCCCTGGCGTGGGACGTGGCTGTAGCGCCGTCAGGCGGCGTGGCTGAAGAGCGGGTTCGGTGCAGGGCGGCTGAGGGCGAGGACGTCAACGCCGCGCGCGCGGGCTTCGACGAGGCAGAGCCTGGCTTCGATGGTGTGGACCGCGGCCATCGCCACTTCCCAGGTCAGGTGGCTGTAGATGTTCGCGGTGGTCGAGAGCGTGGAGTGCCGCAGCGTCTTGGAGATGACCGCCATGGAGACGTTGCCCTCCAGGGCGAGGGTCGCGGCAAGGTGCCGTAGGTCGTGGATGGTCACGTGGGGCAGGCCGGCCTGCTTGCGCAGCTCGTGGAAGCGCCGGCGGACCGCGGCCGGGTGGAGGGGCTTGCCGTCCGTGCCTTGGAAGACATGATCGTTGTCGGTGGAGGTGCTCCTGGCCATGGCGCGCTGGAGGGCGGCGGCGACGCGCTCCGACAGGGGCACCCAGTTGCGGCTCTTCTTCGTCTTCGGTGCGGTCAGGACGAGTTCGTGGTTGTCGATGGCGGAGAGGGTGTGGCGGATATACATGACGCGGTCGTCGATCCGCACGCACTGGCGTTGAAGCCCGAGTGCCTCGCCCTTGCGCAGGCCGGTTCCGATGATGACCTCGAAGAGGTCGGCGAAGGCGGGGTCGACGTCGCGGCAGTGGGCGAGGAAGGTGACGGCCTGCTCGGCGCTCCAGGGGACGCGTTCGTCAGCGCGGGGCCGGCGCATGGGCAGGGGCTGAGCCGCGTTGAAGGGGAGCCGGTGGGTGCGGACGGCGGTCCCCAGGGCGCTGGAGAGCGTGGCCAGGCAGTGGTAGACGGCCTGGCGGCCGCGGCCGGACTCGAGCTGCTCGTGCGCGTAGGCGGCGATGTGATCGTGGGCGAGCTCCTCCAGGCGCAGCTTGCCGAACACGGGGATCAACTCGCAGAGCACGTAGGTGCGGTAGCGGGTGTAGGTGGTGGGTTTGAGGAGGAACTCCATCGCCTTCAGCCACTTGGTCAGGTAGGCGCCCACGGTCTCGTGCGGGTCGGCGTCGAAACCCAGTTGCCGTCCTTCGAGGAAGCGCCGGAGCGAGGGCTCGGCCTCGAAGGCGTCTTCGAAGCCGCTGCGGCGAATCGTGCGCCGACGCCCGCTGATTGAGGGGATGTCCACGGCGAAGGTCCACGAGCCGTGGGCTTCTTCGGCCAGTCGCGGGCACGAGGCGCCGAGCTGGCGTCGCTCCGCATCACGGCACCCGCATCGGCGGTAGACGCGGCCCCGCCGCCGTTTTGAACTGTGCACTTCTCTGTCCCCTGCGGTTCTGGTTCCTTGATCAGCCCGCGAGGCTACAGACTCTTCGTTTTGATGGACCGCTGCGATCACCAACGCGTAATTGCGGTTCTGACCTGTGGCTTTCGGTGGGCTGCCGCTGTGGGCACGGAGCATCCGAGGTGACGTTCACGCTCCGGTCGGCTCTCGTGGCGCGCCCTACGTGATATCGCAGAGCGTGGGCGCGGATGCCGAAGGCCGGAGGGGGCCTTCAGTCGACATCGCCTGGCTGCCAGCCGGGCGGGAGCTTCGACAGGCTGATCAGGGCGTCGACGCCGAGGTGTTCGAGGAGCAGGGCCTTCAGGTTGCGGCCGTCGATCAGGTCGAGGCGCTGGCCGTTGCGGTGGGCGGTCTCCCAGCTCGTCTTGCCGTACCAGGAGGTGGTGACGAGGACGCCGCGGGCGGCCTGCTTGTCCTGGAGGGTGCCGAGCAGGGCCCGGACGACTTCGGGGCTGACGACGTTCTTGGTGCGCTTGGCCTGGACGGCGATCACGGTGACGCCCACGGGGTCGCGCCGGACGGCGACGGCGTCGAGTCCGTCGTCGCGGGAGTTCTGGGTGCGCCAGGTTTCGTAGCCCATGGCGGTGAAGAGCTCGCGCACCAGGCGCTCGAAGGCGAACGGGTCCATTTGCAGCAGGTCGGGCCGGCCGTCGAGCGGGCCGACGACGGCGGTGTCCGCGGCGATCTTGAACCGGGCCGGGTCGAAGTCGACGATCGGCGACACGGGCTCCAGGTCGTGCGGGTGCCGGGAGATGACCGCGCCCAGGTTGCGCAGGCAGCGCTGCGGGTCCAACCTCGGCTCGTCCAGGATGAGTTCGGCGAAGTCCGCGCGCTCCACCATCATGCTCACCACGCACGGCAGAACAGCCCGCCCCGTGGCGGGGTCGGTCGTGGCGACGTGCCCATTGAGGACGACCGTCCCCACCAGACCCGTCGGCGTCACCGAGAACGCCTCGTCCAGCGCCCGCAGGGCCAACCTCGCCAGCAGCCGTCGGTAGGTCTCCTGGAGGTCGGCCTCCTTGACCTGCTGCGGGACGACTTCCCCGCGCTGGGCGACGAACCGGTACCCGGCAACGGCGGGCACCACGTCCTGCGAGGGCAGCGCCACGTCGACGAGCAACTGCCCGGCCTCCGGCACGTACCCCACCGCGGCATCCTCGCGGCACCCTGCGGGCACCGGCGAGCGTCGCAGCAGGTCCTCCACCACATCCGCCACCCCGCTCGCCCCGCCGTGGGCCAACGCACGCTCGACCAGCGGATGCCAGTCCTCCAACCCGTCCGGCCGGTCACGCAGCACCGACTCCAGCTCGTCGAGCACGGCCGCGACCTCACGGCAGCGCTGCTCGGCCTCCTCCTTCAACCGCTGTTTCAACGCATCGCGTTCGAACCGCTCCCGCTCCCGGACCGCGCGCTCCTGCTCCCGCTGCCGCTGCTGAGCTTCGCGTTCGCGCGCGGCTCTGCGCTTGGCGAGGTCGGCCTCGATCCGGGCGGCCTCCTTGGCCTTCGTGGCGTCCTCCCTGGCGAGGAGCTTCTCCCCGGCGGCGAGCAGCCGGGCGTGCTCGGCGGCCGGATCGGGGCGGTGGGGCTTACGCGGTCGTCTCACCGGAGCGGGGTTCGACACGGCCGCCTGTCCGGCCCTGGCCTGTGCGAGCTTGGCCTGTTGCTTGGCCAGGAGCGCTTCCGCGAGCAGCTCCGGCACCGTCTTGCGCCGCGCCAACGACCCTCCCCACCCCCGGCCGCCAAGACGACGGTACTCATCCGACCTCCGCGAGCCCTACCCACCCGCGCCCGCAACGAACCGGCGGTATCAGACGGGCATGGATCGGCCGACAGAGGCGTGGGTGGTTGGCGATCGACGTCGCCCTGAACACCGTCAAGGGCTACGCCCGCCTGAAGGAACCCACCGGCGACCGCCGCGCACCCCGCTACGACCCGAGAACCTGCGGGACAAGGACATCGCACTGCTGCGTGAACTCACCACGGCCTGCCCCGAGATGGCAGCACTCGCCCGTCTGACAGGAGAGTTCGCGCAACTGCTGACGCCGGCCCAGGACACGACGCCAAGCTCACCGTCTGGATCGCGTCAGTTCGCGCTGTCGACCTGCCCACCTGTGCTCCTCACCACCCGACACCACAGCGGCCGCACCGAGGACGTCAACATACGAACTAAAAGGATCATGAGGCAGATGCACGGCCGAGCCGGCTTCGACCTCATCCGGCACCGCATCCTTCTGCAGTGATTTGCACAGAGCGTTACCACCGATTGCGGGACAGAGCCCGCTTCGGTGTATGGCCGGGCGGTCGGCGTCCGGCAACTGGTGAAGCCAGGCTGCGGGCGGTCAGCGCTGGGCGCCCCTGCGCCGTGAGGCGCGCACACCGACGAACACGAGGTCGGCGATCAGGAGCACGATGCCGATGACCAGCAGGTAGAACAGCCCGTGGACGGCCACGCCGATGATGCCGAGCAGGATCGCGAGGATGACCACGAGGAGGAAGAGCGCCATGATGTGCCTCCTTGGCCGGGAGGGTGGTCAGCGGCGCGCGAGCTGGCGTTCGCCGGCGGTGCCGCTCTGGTAGTCGAGGCCGTAGTGCCGGAAGACGGCTTCCTCGTCGACGGCGGGCAGCACGTCGTCGGTGCCGATCGCGGGGCTGTCCTTGACCGCGGCCTTGTCGTAGGCGACCTTGACGTAGCCCGGGCCCACCGACGCACCGGCCAGCGGGACGAACACGAGGCGGTGGCGGGTGGGCAGCCCGATCCGGACGGTCGCCATCGCCGGCTCGTCGGTGCTGGTGTCGACGTAGATCGCCTCCAGCGTGCCGATCTTGTGGCCATCGGCATCGACGACGTCATGGGTGCGCCACTCGCGAATGTCGCCTACCTCGATCACCGTGACTCCTCTGCGCTGTCGAGCCCTGTGGGCGGGACCGCTCGCCACCGACGCCGACCGGCTCCGGGCGGTGGCCGGCGCACTCCCAGCGTGCCTCCGCCCTGGCGTGGACGCCAGCCAACGCGCCCGCCCACGTCACGCGAGCAGCAGGTACGGAGCTTCCCCGGCGGGTCGACGGATCGCTCTGCCTCAACCGTGCGCCGACGTGACGGCGCGCCATCGCGCGCAGTAGGTTCCGCCCGCGCGGGGTGCAGCACGACCGGCCGAGAAGCCCGGTGGCGCCCCGGGTCAGAGTTTGAACATGGCGGTGTACGGCTGGGTGATGCGTTCCTGTCGCGAGCCGAAGTCGACGAGTACGGCGATGGCGCTGTCGCCCTCGACGCCGATGGCCCGGCCGAGTCCGTAGCGGTCGTGGGTGACGCGGTCGCCAACGGCGAACCGCTTGAGCGGAGCCTGGACCCGGACCTTGAAGGGGCTGGTGGGCAGGGGACGGCGGACTGCTGCTGATTTCGTCATCCCTCCCAGTAGGCGCCGGAAACTGCGGGAGTGGGCCCCTTCGGGGACTCAAAATTCGGCCGGGCCGAAATTCGAATGGTGTCGTTCGCCCACTCCGATGTTTCGGGTGGCAGGTTGACGCGGTGGCTGATCAGCGACCGGGTCGCTGTGGTGGGAGTCCACGCAGTAGGCGCTCCGAGCCCGTCCGTGTCGCACTGCCGGTGGAGCTGCCGATGCGCACAGGGCGCACAGCCAGGAGACCAACTCTCTTGGTGGCAAGGCGCGTTGATGGACCTGGTGGCGCCAGGGCGGCGGGTCCGGGGAGAGGCTCCCGCGAAACCGGGGGTGAAATAATCCACCACGGAAGGCAGGGGCCTGCTAGAGTCCTATTAGTTGCAGTAGTGGTTCCCATGAACTTTGTGTGCGCCTGCTGATGTATCGCAGGCGCATTTTTGTTTTCCGGCTCCTCCCCGGATGGGTGCTCATCGCGGCGACTCGAAGCCCGTACTGTGCGCGCTTCGGACAGCCCCTTGAAGGAGATTTCTTTATGGCTAACGGCACTGTGAAGTGGTTCAACGCGGAAAAGGGCTTCGGCTTCATCGAGCAGGAGGGTGGCGGCCCGGACGTCTTCGCCCACTACTCGAACATCAACGCCAACGGCTTCCGTGAGCTGCTCGAGGGCCAGAAGGTCGAGTTCGACGTCACGCAGGGCCAGAAGGGCCCGCAGGCCGAGAACATTCGTCCGCTGTAGTTTTTCTGCCATGGCACCCGCTTAGCAGCGAGGGGCCCGCACCGCGTACATGCCCGGTGCGGGCCCCTCGGCATTGCGTCGCGATGCCCATCCCCGGCCGTTGAGGCCTCTGGTTCCGCCACCGGCGGCCATCCCCACGCGAGACGCCCAGCGCCGCGTCCGGATCGGCGCCCTGCCGTGATGCCTCACGGTTCGAGGTTCGCGCTCCCGCCCTTTTCAGTGAGCGCTGACCGCAGGTGACGTGCCGCACGGTTCTACCGTCCACGCCTGCCCGTCACACTTCTGGCCCGTTCCCTTGCGGGCTCCGCCGGCGCCCCGCGCTGCGGAGCCTTCCTCGTGACGTGCCGCCCCGAGGAAGGTCTCCCGCATGAACCGCTCCAGTCGCTCCTCGTATCAGAACGCCAACTCCCGCTCCGGCGGCAACTCCTTCTACGGCGACCGGCCGGCTGGCGGCCAGCGCTCCTCCAGCCGGAGCGGCCGCCAGAGCACCTCCCCGCAAGGTGAGTTCGCGATGCCGGTCAGCACCACTCCCGCGCTGCCGGCCGTCGAGTCGTTCGACGAACTGGACATGCCCAAGGCGCTGCTCGCCACGCTGACCCGGCAGGGCGTCACGGCGCCGTTCGCGATCCAGGCCGCCACGCTGCCGAACTCGCTGGCCGGACGTGACGTCCTCGGACGAGGGCGCACCGGCTCCGGCAAGACCATCGCGTTCGGCCTCGCCGTGCTGGCCCGCACCGCCGGCCGGAAGGCCGAGCCGCGCCGGCCCTTGGCCCTGGTACTGGTCCCCACTCGGGAGCTCGCCCAGCAGGTCACCGAGGCACTCACCCCCTACGCCCACGCCGTGCGCCTGCGGATGGCGACCGTGGTGGGCGGCATGTCGATCGGCCGCCAGGCCCAGGTGCTCAACCGCGGGGCGGAGGTCGTGGTGGCCACCCCGGGCCGGCTCAAGGACCTGATCCAGCGCGGCGACTGCCAGCTCGACGGGGTCGGCATCACCGTGCTCGACGAGGCCGACCAGATGGCCGACATGGGCTTCCTGCCGCAGGTCACCGAGCTCCTCGAACAGGTCGCCGAAGGCTGCCAGACGATGCTGTTCTCCGCCACGTTGGACCGCAACGTCGACCGCCTGGTGCGGCGCTTCCTTGAGGACCCGGTCACCCACTCGGTGGACCCCTCCGCGGGAGCGGTCAGCACGATGGAGCACCACGTGCTGCACGTCCAGAACTTCGACAAGAACGCCACGATCGCCCACATCGCCTCCCGTGACGGCGGGGTGATCATGTTCATCGACACCAAGCACGGCGCGGACCGCCTGGTGGAGGACCTGCTCGCCAGCGGGGTCAAGGCCGCCGCCCTGCACGGGGGCAAGTCCCAGCCGCAGCGCACCCGCACGCTGGAGCAGTTCCGCACCGGCCAGGTGACCGCGCTGATCGCCACCAACGTCGCCGCCCGCGGCATCCACGTCGATGGGCTGGACCTGGTCGTCAACCTGGACCCGCCGAACGACCACAAGGACTACCTGCACCGCGGCGGGCGCACCGCGCGGGCCGGCGAGTCCGGCACCGTCGTCACGTTGGTGTTGCCCAACCAGCGCCGCGAGATGGCCCGCATGATGACCACGGCCGCCATCACCCCCGTCACCACCCGGGTCAGCGCCGGCGACGAGGACCTGGCCCGCATCACCGGTGCCCGCGTGCCCACCGGCATCCCCGTCGTGATCGCCGCCCCCGTCGTCGAACGCCCCCGCCGCAGCGCGTCCACGGGACGCAACCGCCGCAGCCGACCCGCCCACGCCGGCCGCACCCCGCAGACCACCACCGGTTCGCGCACCGCAGCACCCGCGCGCGTCGCCCTCGCCGCGTAGGGCGCCGCGAGCCCGGCCCGCGTCGCGGTCCGGGCTCGCGACATTCACCGATAGGCGACACGGTTCCCACGACGGCCGCACGAGGAACCCGCAACCAGCACCGCCGGCCCATCCCACCGCCAGTGCCCAGACCGGCGCCACCACCGGCGGCAGAGACGCGAAGGAATCCGCCCATGACCACCACCCTTGAACGCCCCGCGACCACCGCCACGGTCGGAGACCTCATGAAACACCCGGAACTGCAGATCAGCGACGACGTCACGGCCGACACCGCGATGGACATCCTGCACAGCTCCGGCGCCGACCACGTTCTGGTCCGCGCCGAGGACGGCCGCTGCGCCGGGCTGCTCACCCGCCTGCACCTCGCACCGTTCCAGGCCCGGTCCTGGTACACCGAACGCACCCCGGTGCGCGACATCGTCCTCGACCGCGCCCCCTTCGCCACCGCCGACAAGGCGGCCGCCGACGCGGTCGCCGCCATGCACTCCCGCGGCCTGGACGCGTGGCCGGTGGTGGACCACGACGGGCACGTCATCGGCCTGCTCAGCTTGTAGGCGCGCTGGGTCGCGCCTCGCCCGACGGCCCGTCGGGCGGCGGTGCCGGGAACTGGGGGCCGGTCGCGGAGCGCCAGGGCGCGGGTGCAGGCGGCGTCAGGGGCCCGGACGCCGCGGGACTCCGGAGCGTGGCCGCAAGGCGCAGGTCCGGACCGGGGTGATCATCGAGGTCAGTTGCCTCTCGCATGGGTGAGTCGGGGTGTCGAGATGACGAGCGGTCAGGTCTTGGCGCGCGTCAGGTGGGCATAGGCGACGACGTTGCTCTGGTAGCCGGTCTTCTTGGAGAAGCCGCCACCGCAGGTGATGAGCCGAAGTTCCGGCCGGTTGGTCCGTCCGTAGACCTTGTCGCTGGGGTAGTGGTCCTTGGGGTAGACCTCGACGGCGTCGACGGTGAAGACGGCCGTGGTGTGGTCCTTTCGGTCGATCTCCACCTCGGCTCCCCGACTCAGGCGGCCCAGAGCGTAGAAGACGGCGAGCCCGCTCTTGTTGTCGACGTGCCCCGCCATCACCGCGGTGCCGTCCTGGCCGGGCGCAGCGCCAGCTTGGTACCAGCCGACGACGTTGTTGTTGTCGGGGGGTGGTGGTTGGAGTTGGCCCATGGCGTCGAGTCCGATGGGAACGACGGGGGCTTCGAGGCCGATGGTGCGGATTCGGATCCGGGTGGGTGGCGAGGCGCTCATGGCGGGGGTCGCGGGTTCGGTTGCCGGTTGATCGGCGGCCCGGAGGGGCGTGGGGAACATCTGCGCTGCGGTCGGTTGGGGCGGGAGTACCGTGCGGTTACCTTCCCTGATGAACCACGCTCCCGTGGCCAGGAGCAGGGCCGTGCTGATCGCGAGCCACGGCGTTCGAAATCCGTGCACTGCCGTCTCCTCGTCCGGGCACGAATGTCGCCTCGCCGCGACACGCAGAGAGGCGTCGGCGGCGGGCCGGGTCAACTCGGGGCGGGCGGGGAGGGGCCGTTTCCGAGGTCAGCTCATCGTTTCATCTGATGACCAGAATGCCCCCTCAGCAGCTCCGCGCCGAACGGGTGACACGTGCGCCGGATTGCACGTCCGGCGTCCGGGGATCCGGGCCGGCTGTGACGTGCCGTCAAGCGGCTTCCAGTCGGGGCATGTTGATCACCGAGCGTCACCCGTATGCATCGGTCTCAATGGCGGCTATAAGCCGGTTGCATGCCTATCATATTCGTATGCGATCTCTATTCGGAGGTTTCGTAGGGGCGGATTCTGCATGCCTTTCGCCTCTTGTTGTGGCTCCGGGATGAGATTTCGAAGTCTTTGGTCCGTTGTATTCGATTCCATCGGATCCTCCATGAGGAGATTGACATCTTGATGAACGTGAATGTCGCTGCTCCGCCTCTTCGTCGCGGGCTCGCCGCGCGGATCTCGACGACGCTCTTACTGGCTGTCTCCGCCGCAGGGATGGCGGTGCTGCCGACCCCCGCGCACGCGATCGGTGTGGCGGTGCCACTGGGGACGGCGGACAGCTTCGCGGTCCTGGCCGGCCAGTCCGTCACGAACACCGGCCCCAGCACGATCACCGGCAATGTCGGGGTGAGTCCCGGGACCTCGGTAACCGGCTTTCCTCCCGGCACGGTGAACGGAGTCATCCACTCGGCCGACGCCGTCGCGCTCCAGGCGCAGACCGACCTGACCGTCGCGTACAACAACGCGGCCGGCCAGGCCTCGGATGCCAGCATCTCGGGCGACCTCGGCGGCCTGACGCTGAATCCGGGCGTCTACACCGCGTCCTCCTCGATCGGACTGACCGGCACGCTCACCCTCGACGCCCACGGTGACCCGAACGCGGTGTGGATCTTCCAGGTCGGGTCCACGCTCACGACCGCCTCGGCGAGCCGGGTCCTCCTGGTGAACGGCGCGGCCCCGTGCAACGTCTTCTGGAAGATCGGTAGCTCCGCCACGATCGGGACCAACTCGACCTTCGTCGGGAACATCCTGGCGCTGACGTCCATCTCGGCCACCACCGGGGCGACCATCGACGGTCGGGCGCTGGCCCGCAACGGGTCCGTCACCTTGGACACCAACACCATCACCCGGGAAACGTGCGCGACCGGCGGTACGACCGCGGGTACGACGGCGGGAACAACGGCGGGTACGACCGCAGGAACAACGGCCGGTACGACGGCAGGCACGACGGCGGGTACGACGGCGGGTACGACCGCAGGAACAACGGCCGGTACCACCGCGGGCACCACCGCAGGAACAACGGCGGGTACGACGGCGGGTACGACGGCGGGTACGACGGCGGGTACGACGGCGGGTACGACCGCAGGAACAACGGCCGGTACCACCGCAGGAACAACGGCCGGGACCACCTCCGGGGCAACGGGTGGTGGACACGGTGGCGGGCGTCCCCCCGTCGGCAGCGTGCCCACGGGTGTCGGCGGCTCGGCAAGAGGCCCGAACGCCGTCGAGATCGCGGCCGGCGTCGCCCTCGTCGGACTGCCTCTTGCCGGCGCCGGGGTGATCGTCCTGCGCCGACGCGCACGGTCCGTCTCCTGACCCACGAGCCGGAACACGAGTGATGTCCCCGCGCGAGCGACCTAGCGCGGGGACATCACCGCACGCCGGCCGGACACGACAACACGCAGGACAAGCGCAGGTGCGGGCCTGCGGAGAGGGAGCGATGAGCGACACCGACCCCAGCGGACCACCACCGGCATGCTCCGTCCTCACCCCCACACAGGGGTCCCCGCCTGCAACGGGCCGCCCGGCGGAGAGCTCCCCCTCGGAGCCGGCCCTGTCGTTGCCGGCCGCCATGACGGTGGCGGTGGCGACCGTCGCGTGCGTCATGGCGGCACTCGCCCATGTCTGCCTGGTCTTCCTGCATGTCGCACCGTCAAACGCAGTCTCCCAGCAGTACGAACCACAGATCAATGCGTGGATCTACCCCTACTTCGAGCAGAACTGGCAGCTGTTCGCTCCCAACCCCGAGTCGGTGAGCCGGCAGATCTGGGCCCGGTCCGCGACCTCGGCCCCGGACGGCTCCCGACAGATCGGCGAGTGGCAGGACCTGACCGCGATCGACGACGCCGCCGTGCAGCACACCCCCTTCCCCAGCCACACGGCACAGAACATGCTGCGCCGCGCGTGGGCCGCCTACGCGCAGACGCACGCCGCCTCCGACCAACCCGCCACGGAACGGGCGCAGATGCTGCAGCAGTACCTGGCGAACGTGGCCGCCCGGCGCTTGGCCGGCGGCGCACGGCCCACCTTTGACGCAGTCCAGTTGCGCGTCGCCGACACGCCGATCGCGCCACCCGGGTCGACGACGCCGCACGCCGAAGTGTCCGGTGGTACGCCCTCGAACGCCAGGTACCTCCCTTGGTGGCAGGTGGAATCCCATGACCGCTGACCCCAGGCACGACCCCGTCACGCGAGCGTTCACCTTCCTCACCGAACACGCCGTGTCGCTGCGCGCCGCGGCCCTGCTGCGCATGGGCTACGGGCTGCTCTACCTCGTCTTCCTCCTGCGAGAGTTCCCGCACCGCGACGAGATCTGGGGCCCCGGATCGCCGTGGACACCGGAACTCGCACACGAACTCCAGGCACAGACCGGAGGCTTCAGCCTCCTCACGCTCTCGGACAGCGGCGCCTGGTTCGAGGCCTGCTACGCACTCGCTCTCGTGACGTCCGCCCTGTTCGCACTGGGATGGCGCACCAGGGCGACCTCTGTCCTGTTCGCCCTGGTGGTGACCTCGTTCCACAGCCGCGCCGTCCTCATGACGGACGGCGGGGACAACCTCATCGTGCTGATGGCCGTCTATCTCACGCTCACGGCGTGCGGCCGCCGCTGGTCCCTCGACTCCCGACGGGCACGGCCGAGCCATCCAGTCCCCGGGCCCGGGCCGGTGCGCCACGGGCACCGGTACGCCGAACCCGTCCGCCGCCGACTGGCTGTCGTCGTCCACAACTGCGGCATGTTCGTCATCGCCGCCCAGGTCTGCTTCCTCTACGGCTCCGCCGGTCTCTCCAAGGTGCAGGGCAGCCTCTGGCGCGACGGCACCGCACTGCACTACGTCCTGCACCTCGACCTGTTCCGGCCCTGGCCCGTACTCTCAGCGCTGGCCGACAGCCACCCCCTGCTCCTGACGGCCGCCTGCTACCTGACCGTACTGGTCCAGGTCGCCTTCCCCTTCGCCTTGTTCAGCAAGGTCAAGTACGTCGTCCTGGCCATCCTGGTCGGCATGCACCTCGGCATTGCCCTGCTCCTGGGACTACCCGTCTTCTCCGCCGCCATGATCATCGCCGACGCCGTGTTCCTCCCCGACGCCCTCCTCCTGCGCACAGCCCGTGCCGCCCGCGCCTCCTTGCAAAGGGCCACTCCCCACGCACTCATTCCCAGACCCACCCCACCCGCCGCAGGCACGGCCGCCCCTTCGATCCCCGAAGGCACCTGATCCACGCTTCCTCGGCTCGCGCGACCGCCGGATGGTCGACATGGGGGCACGCCACGGCGCGTCGGTCGCCTTCGCCCGCACCGGGAACCCCGGTGGCCGCGACAGAGGACTGACCCGTGTCGGCCGCGGATGTTCCTGAGTCGGCCCTCACTCCGGCGCACGTGTCCGGCAGTCGCAGTCACTGCCACGGAAGGTCGGCCCCACCACTTCGCGGCACCGTCGGGCCGGAAGGCGGGTCGCTCGGTGGCGCGGCGCGGCCGGGGCAGTGCGTCGCGCAGGGCGGCCGACCGGTAGGCATGCTGAGTCGCGCCGGAGCGGGCATGCCGTCGCGGTCCCGTCGAGGCTGGACCGGCAGCCCGCCACGAAGGGTCAGCGGTAGGCCGGGAGGCCCTGGTCGGTGGAGATCAGGGTCGGGGCGGCCGAGCCGTCGGCGGGCAGGGCCTCCTGCGGTCGTGTCCGGTCTCACCGTCGTGCCAGGCGGCGTTCACCGCTCGCACCCGGCGGGTGGTCCAGGTCCGTGGTGGGTGAAGTCGGCTGCCTCGTCCTCGGCAGGTTGCTCGCCGTCGGTGCCGATCGCCGGCGCACGCTCGACCTGGCTCCTGGGGTGGGCGAGCTGCGGACAGCCGGGGCCGACCCGCGCACCGGCGAGGGGGACGAACACCGGGCGATGACGCGTGGGCAGTCCGACCGTGACGGTGGCGAGCGACGGCTGAGCGGTCGCGGTGTCCACAGGGACGGACTTCAGCGTGCCGATCTCACGTCCGCCGTGGTCGGCCACGTCATGGCGGCGCAATTCCCGGGATGTCACCTGCTTCGAACACCAGCAATCTTCCACGTCTGCGGCGTTTCCCATCGTCCCACCAGGGCGACTGCCGCACCGGCTCGGTGCGCCGGCCAGGCAAATCGTTGCGACCACTGGCCGGGCTGCGGTGCAGGCGGACAGCACACCGGTCGCGGTCAGCCTGCCGGGCCCATACGGTCGTGGTTTGGGGACCGATCGTCGTCACAGGAGACCAGGATGCGGCACTACCAGTGGACCCTAGAGACCCAGGACGACGCAGGCCACTGGTCCCCGCAGGACGGCGCGCCCATGCCGAACCCCCTGGAATACGACGGGTCGCCCCAGCAGGCGGCAAGCCACCTGCGGGACGTGTTCGTGCGCACGCTCGCCCGGCCCGCTCCCGGCCCTCGAGCGATCAAGATCCGCGTCTGGGAGGGACTCTCGGTGGGCGAGCCCCAGGCCGAGACCGAGTGGTCACGTGAGTAGTCGGACCAGCCACAGCCCGTAGCGCGGGCTCGGCTCGCCGCGTCACCGGCCCCTGCACAGGGTGTCCCTCCGCGGGGTGGTCCGGCCGTCCCGTGCGGGGCCGGCGAGGAGCAGGGCTTCACGGGGCCAGGCGGCGGCACAGCCGGTCTGGCACACCACCGCCCGAACCCGACGCGAAATGAGTCGGCGCGGACGGCGAACCGCGTGGTGTTGTTCGCTGACGGCCGGCGTTATCCGCCCGCCTGCGGCCGGTCTGCTGTCGGAATACCCGCAGCTGTCAGGAGGTCGCTTCCGGTGCGCGTGTTGGCCGGGTCGGACGCCGTGGTCATCAGCCACTCGGCGGCGGAGGCCTCGGCGTCGGGGGGAATCACCAGGAGTTCCAGGCGCAGAGGGATGAATGAGCACACCATCACCTCGTCCGCGTCCTGCTCCTGTTCGAACCATCCGACGTGGATGACGTGGCCTGCGACCGGGACCCGGCGGGGGATGACCGGCCAGTGCGCCGGATTCACGGTGACCCGGGTGATCCGCCCCCACCTGGGGTCCAGCGCTGCCGCCAGCGGGGGAAGTTCACGAAGGAGGTCGTGCGAGCGGGGCCACCAGGCCCCGTCCAGCCGGCCGGGGGTGGCGCCCTCGGGTGTCAGCGAGAGTCGGACCGGCGGTTCCGGCCCCGACGGCTGGCCAGTGGCGGGATCGAAGGTCGCGGTCATGTCGAACACCTACCCCGGGCTCTTCTGGACGGCCACGTGCTGCAGCGGGGGCACCCCCGAGCCGTCCGCACGCCGCCGACGGTGAGCACTTTCACCGTACTCCGGCCAGGGCCAGGGCCGACTCATCGGAGTACTTCGACGGACGTCCCATCTGGACTTCCCCTGGACCTACAAGATCCAAGTGTCGGGAGTGTCCACGTCGCGGGGCAAAGCTCAGAGCCCGCGTTGACTCGAATCGAGGAAGGGCCGGATGGGCGGCCGGTGCGGCCACGCCGATGTCCTGTCACCTGCGTGTTGTCCGGGGGACCGGTCGTGGGTGTGGTGGAGTGGGCGACTATGGCAGAGGCTGATGGGGAGCTCGACAGGGTCGTGGTGGACCGGTCGGAGGGGTTCGGGGAACGGCTGCTCGGGGTGCTGCTGGACCGGGCGCACGAGATGCCACCGCAGCTGGTCGCCCCGCTGATCGCCGAGGAGGTCGCCATCGTCGGGGGCCGGGAGGTCTCGATCCTGCTGCAGGACTACGAGCAGCTGATGCTGGTTCCGCTGCGCGGGCGGCGGTTGAGGGTGGGGGAGCCCCAGCCCATCGACGCGTCCTCCGCCGGTACCGCGTTCCTGCGCGCGGCGGCGGTCGAGGTGGTGCAGCCCGACGGGGTGCGGATGTACCTTCCGCTGCTGGACGGCAGTGACCAGGTGGGGGTTCTCGCCCTGACGCTGGACACCGTGGACGACGACGACCGGCGGTTGTTGCGACGGCTCGCCGGCCTGGTGGCCGACATCCTGGTCACCAAGAACGGGTACACCGACGAGTTCTTCAGGGCGCGTCGCCTCTCGCCGATGACGACCGCGGCGGAGCTCCAGTGGTCGTTGCTGCCACCGCTGACGATGTCCACCCCGCAGGTCGAGGTCGCCGGGATCCTGGAGCCCGCCTACCAGGTGGCGGGTGACAGTTTCGACTACGCGCTGAACGGCGACATCCTGCACGTGGCCGTGATCGACGCGATGGGCCACGGACTGGACGCGGCGGTGATGGCGACGGTCGCCATCGGGGCCTACCGGCACTCCCGGCGCTCGGGCATCGCGCTGGCCGAGACGTATGCCTTCATGGACACGGCGATCGCCGACCAGTTCGGGCCCGAGCAGTTCGTCACCGCGCACATGATGCAGCTCAACGTCGTCTCGGGACGTCTGCAGTGGGTCAACGCCGGCCATCCTGCGCCGCTGCTGATCCGCGACCACGACGTGGTCCAGCAGTTGAAGGGCCCCACGACGTTGCCGGTCGGCTTCGGCGGGGAGCAGCCACGGATCAGCGAACAGCAGCTTCACCGCGGTGACCGGGTGCTCTTCTTCACCGACGGTCTCGTGGAGGAACACCTGGCCGGCGGTGAGCAGTTCGGCGAGGAACAGCTGATCGACGTCGTCGCCCGGGTGGGGCGTGTGCAGGTCGGCCTGCGGTCGACGGTGCGGGCGCTGTCCCAGACCCTGAAGCGGGAGCGCGGCGGAGCCACCAGTGACGACGCGACGCTCTTCCTGGTCGAATGGCGCGGCGGTAGCGCCGACCACCTCGCGACGGCCTCTTGGGACGACGGCCGCAGCACCCCTCCCGGAGCAGCCGGCAGTACCCGGAACCAGACCCCGACCACCTGACCGGGGCAGGAAGACGAGGAATGCCATGCTCAAGATCGGTACGGCGGAGATCAGTTGGCGAGCCCGGGGTGGAGGGCTTGGATGCCAGGGTGGCGATCTGGTTCTTGTTCGCAGCCACGACCCGGCCGATCTCGGGAGAGGTGTTCCGGTGGTCCTCACGGCCGGCCGGCGGCAATGCACAACGCGGAGCGACGGCTTCACCTCAGGAGCAGGTTCAGCTGGACGCTGTGGGGCTGCCGGCCGCACGGCCGGGGCCTGTCTCGGGCGGATCGATCGGACAGGCAACTGTGGCGGTGAACCCATGCGACGGTATTAGTGCACCTGGCGGGCCCGAATACGCGCTTTGCCGGAGTAACCTGGAAGGTGCCGGAGAACTTACCGGAAGGACGATCGCGAGGAGGTAATTATGCAGATTAGTGGAGCAGGAGCCCTGATTCTGCGACTCGTGATCGCGAAGTCCCATCCCGGCCTTTCGGTCGGGAGATAGCGGGATCACTGAGGTGTCGGGGGCGCAGGTGCAAATCCTGTTGTTCAGCGTTTATGCAGGGCGTGGGCCGTTTTTGCAGAGATGCGAAAGCGGCCTTTTTGTTGTTTCTGTCAGGTGGCAGTCGCAGTGCGATTCCATCACGCGGTCACAAGTGTTGGGGGCGTTCCCGTCCCCTGCGATCCGGCGGGTGTCCGAGTGGCTCGGGAATACCGTGGAAGTATGTCCGTTTCCGCACAGGACGGCCGGACCCCTGAACCCGTTCCGGGCTTCCACATCGAAGCGGACCACTTCGCCTGGTTCCAGCACGCCCTCGCCCGCACCGGCGCCGGCCTGACAGCCTTCGCCGGCGACGCGGCGGCCACCGTCCCGTATCTGATCGGCAGGCAGGGCCGCAAGCGGTACGAGGGCATCTCACACGCCGCGATCGGCAGCGTCCAGGACGCGGACCACGAACTCCTCGGCATCCCGTTCGTCGGCACCGACCACGTCCTGCGCCTCAACCGCACCCGGGTGGAGGCCTTCTCGGGTGTGGCCGAGGACCTCTTCGAACACCTCGTGGAGCGCGGCCTCACCCACTATCGCGAGGAGGCCCACGCCCGCCGTTCCTCGTGGCCGACCGCCGCCTGGGACGACAAGTGGGACGGCCCCGTCTCCATCCATCCGGACGGATCGGTCCTCGCCCTGCGTGTGCTCCCGGAGCGGGACTGCTGACAGCGCAACGCCCCGGCGTGTTCCGGACCCCGGACCCCGGCTTGCGGTCGGCGCGAGGCCCTGCCGGGCCGAGGACACAGCGCCATCGGCGAGAGGTCGGGCCTGTCAGGCGCAGCCATGTCACCCGCCTTCGCGGGCCACTGCCTATCCCTCGTTGTCGACCTCCGGCTGTCAGGCCCGGATCAACGCGTGCACGGGAAGTGCTGAGTCCGGTACGGCGAGGCGGGTGGCCGGCATGGCGCCGTGGCTCCTGTGATGAGGTGCTCGCCAATGAGGTGCGGGACAAAGGCGGTGCCACCGTGTCGGCCGGCCAGTCGACCGCGACCTGGTAGGTGGCGATGACGGCTGCTTCCCGTACACCGGCCTATCCAAGGTCTCGGCAGCTCATCGGCGCGTGGCGCCTGGAGGGCCGTTACTCGCAGTGTCCGGCCCCTTGGGACCACTTTGGGACCAGGCGCATTGAGCGCCGGTGGGCACATGTGGACGAATCTGGACGTATGCGACCGAGGTAACACCTGGGCCTCCGTCGGGTCGCGTGAATCGTAAGATCAGCCCGTTTGCCTCAACTTCCTTGATTGAAAAGCAGGTTGGCCTCCTGTTCGGGACTTGTCGAGCAGGAGGCCAATGGGCACGTCGGTGAAGTCCCTTGACTGGGGGTCAAGGGGTCGCAGGTTCAAATCCTGTCGTCCCGACAGAAATGTCGGAGCCCCGCTGACTGGACGGAAGTCCAGCTCGGCGGGGCTTTTGCCGTTCCCGAGGGTGGGTCAGCGCACAAGCCGCAGGTGGCGGCCGGGGGAGTCCGGCGGGACCACCTCGGGGACCAGGGGCCGGGCGGGTCCCGCTCAGATGCGCGCTCAGTGCCTCGCCGGCCTGCTCGATCGAGCGGCGGTCCGGGTGAAGGTACCGCTGAGTGGTCGTGAGCGAGCCGTGCCCGGCGATCTTCCGCAGGACGTGCAGTGGCACCCCGGCGTTCGGCATCCACGTCAGGCCGGTGTGCCGCAGATCGTGACGGCGCAGGTGCTCGGCACATCCGGACCCACGACGGCCGGACGCTCATCGGCATGTCGCAAGCGGGCTGACCTACTGAGCCTGAGCCCTCTTGCTCCTGCCTACCTGGCTCCAGACGTAGGCGTGCCGCGCGACGGTGTAGATTCGGTCCACCTGGTTCGGGGACACCAGCACTGGCCACGTGGGTAGGACCGAAGCGATCTGCTCGCCGGCGATGACCGCAACCGCAGGCTTTGCC
>NZ_BAAALF010000019.1:0-38397 GCF_039528135.1 Kitasatospora nipponensis
CACCCGGCCGCGGCGCGCTCCGGCCCGGCCCCGGCCCCGGCCGCCTCGCCGCTGACCAGCCGGCAGACCGCGGTCCTCTCGCTGGTGGCCGAGGGACACGACAACGCGGCCATCGCCCGCGTGCTCGCCTGCTCGCAGCACACCGTGAAGAACGTCATCTACGAGCTGATGGCCCGGCTGCAGGTCAACAACCGGGCGGCAACCCGCGTGCGGCGCGTCACTCGGGGTCGGCCCCGCCGATCACCGCGTCGATCACCGCGGCCAGCTCCCCGACGTGCGGCGGCTTCATGACCCCGAAGTGGTCGCCCGCCACCCGGTGCACCGTGACGCCGCCGGGGACCAGCTCCCGCCAGCGCTCGGTGTAGTCGCTGAAGGTCTGACCGTACGTCACCTCGTGCTGCCCATGGGCGAGTTCGTCACTGACGACCAGGTGCAGCCGCCCCCGGTAGGGCCGGTGCCGGTAGGCGAGGTCCATCTCCATCACCTCGCGCCAGATCCGGGCCGCGCGGGGCCACTCGGTGCCCACGCCCTGCTCGGGCAGGGTGATGCCCTCCTCCTCGTCGACGTCGTCCACCAGGTGGTCCAGCAGGTCCAGGATCTCCTGCCGCCGGGCCGGGGTGTCCGCCGCCGGGCCGCCCTCGGCCACCTCGTTGACCCGCTGCTCCAGCCGGCGGATCAGCGCGAGCTCCCGCCAGGCCTCGGCCCGCTGGTGGACGTCCAGCCCCGGGTCGAGGAGCAGGAAGGTGACCTCCTCGCCCGCGTCCACCAGCCGGCCGGCCAGCTCCGAGGCGATGCCGCTGCCGCCGCACCAGCTGAAGAGCAGGTAGGGGCCGTGCGGTTGGACCCGGCGCAGCTCGGCCAGGTAGGTCTCGGCCATCTCCTCGGCACAGGGCGCCGTCGCCGCGGCGTGCGGACCGGGCCACTCGAAGGCGGCCACCGGCCGGTCGGCGGCCAGGTGCGGGGCCAGGCGCAGGTACCAGTGCGCGCTGCCGCCACCCGGGTGCACGCAGAACAGCGGGGTGCGCGAACCCTCCTTGCGGATCCACACCAGTGCCTCGGGGCGCGCGGCCGGCGCCGCACGCCCGTCCTCGCCGCCCGCCGCCCGCAGGCTCGCGGCCAGCGCGGCCACCGTGCGGTGCTCGATGAAGGAGCGGAACCGCAGCTCCAGGTCGTGCCGGGAGCGCACGGTGGCCACGATCCGCATCATCGCCAGCGAGTGGCCGCCGAGTTCGAAGAAGTCGTCGTGCGCGCCGACCCGTTCCACCCCCAGCGCCTCGCCCCAGGCGGCGGCCAGGGCCCGTTCCAGCTCGCCGCTCGGCGCCTTGTACGTCGACGCGAGCTGCGGGCGGGTGCCGTCGGGTGCGGGCAGTGCGGCCCGGTCGACCTTGCCCGCGGGGGTGAGCGGGAACTCCTCGACGGCGAGGAAGTGCGCCGGCACCAGCGCCTGCGGGATCCGCCCGCGCAGGTGCTCGCGCAGCGCCGCGGGCCCGGCGTCGCGGCCCGGCACCGCCCGGGTGTACGCCACCAGGCTCGCCCGCGCGGTGCCGGCGTGGTGCGCGGTCACCACCGCGGCGGCCACCGCCGGATGGCCGAGCAGCAGGGTCTCGATCTCGCCCGGCTCCACCCGCAGCCCGCGCACCTTCACCTGGTGGTCGCGCCGGCCGTGGTAGCGCAGGGTGCCGTCGGCGTTGCGGGAGACCAGGTCGCCGGTGCGGTAGAGCCGGGCCCCGGGCGGGCCGTAGGGGTCCGGCACGAAGCGCTCGGCGGTCAGCGCGCCGCGGCCCAGGTAGCCGCGCGCCAGGCCGTCGCCGCCGACGTGCAGTTCGCCCTGCACGCCGTCCGCCAGCGCGCGCAGGTCCGGGGTCAGGACGTGGGCGCGCACGCCCGCGATCGGGCCGCCGATCGAGGGCGCGCGGCCGGTGGCGGTGGCCGCGATCGGGGTGAGGGTGGCGCAGACCGAGGTCTCGGTCGGCCCGTAGGCGTTGACGAAGTCGGCGTGCCGCGCCCACCGGGTGGCCTGCTCGGCCGGGCAGGCCTCGCCGGCCGAGACCAGCACCCGCAGGTTGGGGAAGTCGGCCGGCTCCAGGCGCTCCAGCAGCGAGGGCGGCAGCGTCATGTGGGTGACCAGCGGGGACTGGTGGCGCAGGTCGCCCGGGTCGGTGTCCGGCGGCGGCAGCACCAGCTCGGCGCCGTTGGTGAGCGCCATCAGCACCTCCCAGACCGAGGCGTCGAAGCTGGGGGAGGCGAACTGCAGCACCCGGTCGCCCGCTCGCACCCCCAGCGGCGCGAGCTGCGCCTGCCGCAGGTTGCGCGCGCCGCGGTGCGGGACGCCCACGCCCTTGGGCGTGCCGGTGGAGCCGGAGGTGTAGATCACGTAGGCGAGGCTGTCGGGGTGGACCTCCACCGGCGGCGCCAGCGCGGGCAGGTCGCGGTACGCCTCGTGGTCGAGCGTCTCCACCGGGCAGCCGCCCGCCGCGGCCAGCGCGTCGCGCAGCTCGGGGGTGCTCAGGCGCAGCACCGCGCCGGAGTCGGTGAGCATGTGGCGCAGCCGCTCGGCCGGGTAGGCCGGGTCCAGCGGCAGGAAGGCGCCTCCGGCGCGCAGCACGGCCAGCAGCGCGGTGAACAGGTCCGGGGTGCGCGGCAGGTGCAGGGCCACCACGGTGTCGGGCGCCACGCCGAGGGCGCGCAGCCGGTGGGCGAGCCGGTTCGCTCGGGCGTCGAGTGCGCCGTAGGTCACCGTCAGGTCCCCGTACCGCAGGGCCACCGCGTCGGGCGCCGAGCGGGCCCGGTCGGCCACCAGCTCGTGCACCGGCCGGTCCTGCGCGGGCGGGAGGGTGGGGCCGGCGCTGGCGCGCAGGGCCACCTCGAGGTCGGCGGGCGGCAGGGTCAGGCCGCGCGCGTCGGCCTCGGGGTCGGCGGCCATCGCCTCCAGCACGTGCCGGTAGAGCCGGCCCAGCAGTTCGAGTTGGGGCCGCCCCACCCGCTCGGGCCGCCCGCCCAGGCGCAGCACGCCGGGGAAGGTCCACACCTCCAGGGCCAGTTCGCTCGGGCTGAAGTCGTCGACCATGCCGACCTCGCCGGACTCCCAGTCCATGACGTGGAAGTCCAGGTAGCCGAAGGCCACGTCGATCAGCGTCCCGGCGGGCGCCCACTCGCGCTGCATGGCGGGCATCGGGTAGCGGCGGTGCGGCCACAGGGCGGCCTCGCCGGCGAAGACCTCCGCCACCAGGGCGCGCCAGGTCGGCGCGGAGAGCTCGGCCGCGAACGGCACGGTGTTCAGGTAGAGGCCCATCACCTCGTCGCCGCGGGCCAGTTCGGGGCGCCCGTTGCAGACCAGGCCGTCGAAGAAGGTGCGCCGGCCGGTGGCGATGCCCAGCGCCTTCAGGTGGGCGGCGTGCAGCACGCTCTTGAGCGAGCCGCCGGCCGCGGAGGCGAGTCGGCGCAGCCCCGGGAGCAGGTCCTCGTAGGGCACGTCGATGATGACGGCCCGCTCGTCGCGCTCGGTGGAGGCCCACTGGGCGGGGAGTTCGAACTTCTCGTGGCCGCGTACGGTCCGCTCCCAGAAGGCGCGGTCCGCCGTGGAGGCCAGCGCCCGGCGTTCCTGGGCGACGAAGTCGGCGAACCGCACGCCGGGGGGCGCCGGCAGGTCGGGCCGGCGGCCGGCGCGCAGTTCGCGGTAGAGCGCGATCAGTTCGGCGACCACCGAGGTGTGGCTCCAGCCGTCCAGGATGGCGTGGCACTCGGTGTGGGTCAGCCACCACTCGTGGTCGTCGACGCGGTGCACGTGGTAGCGCAGCAGCGGCGGGGTGGCGAGGTCGAAGCCCCTGCGCCGCTCGGCCACCAGGAACCCGTCCACCACGGCCCGCTGGTCCTGCGCCGGCAGGCCGCGCAGGTCGTCGAAGCCGACCGGCAACTCAGCCTCGGCGTGCACCAGTTGCATGACCTCGCTGTAGCCGGACAGGTCGAAGGAGGTGCGCAGGATCTCGTGCCGCGCCACCAGCAGGCGGGCCGCCTCGCGCAGGGCCGGCAGCTCGAACGGCTCCTCGTCGCGCACCCGGTAGCAGGAGACGTTCTGGTAGACCGCCCGGTCGGTGGCGGCCAGCAGCTCGTAGACCATGCCGGCCTGGGTCTGCGCCATCGGATAGGCGTCGACGAGACCGGCCGGCAGCGCGGCCCGGTCGGCGGCCGTCAGCTGGGCGAAGGGCGCCACCAACTGCTCGGTGGCCGGCCCGCCCTGCTGGTCTGCGGTGGGCACCGAGCGCACCAGCTCCGCGAGTTCGGCCACCCGCTGGCGGGTGAACAGGTCGTGGACGGCGAGCGTGACGCCGCGCTCGCGCAGCGCGCCCACCGCCCGGATGGCGCGCATCGAGTCGCCGCCGAGCTGGAAGAAGCTGTCGTGCACGCCGACCTTGTCGATGCCCAGCGCGCCGGCGAAGGCCTCGGCCAGGGTCTGCTCCAGCGCGTCGCGGGGCGCGGTGTACTCCCCGGCCAGCGCCGAGCGGTGGCCGTCGGGCGTGGGCAGCGCCCGGCGGTCCACCTTGCCGCTGGGGGTGAGCGGCAGCGCGTCCAGCAGCATCCAGTGCGCCGGGACCAGGTGCCCGGGCAGGTGGCGGCGCAGGTGCTCGCGGGCCGGTTCGAGGTCCGCGGTGGCGGGCGTCAGGTGGGCCACCAGCTGCCCGTCGTGCAGCGTGACCGCGGCCGCCGCGATCCCGGCCACCTCGCCCAACACCGCCTCGATCTCGCCGAGTTCGACCCGCTGGCCGCGGATCTTCACCTGCTGGTCGAGCCGGCCCAGGTACTCGATGGTGCCGTCCGCGCGGTAGCGGGCCAGGTCGCCGGTGCGGTAGAGCCGTTCACCGGCGGTGGTGGCGAACGGGGAGGGCACGAAGCGCTCCGCGGTCAGACCCGGGCGGCCCAAGTAGCCGCGCGCCAACTGCACGCCGCCGAGCAGCAGTTCGCCGTGCGCCCCGATGGGCACCGGCCGCAGGTCGGCGTCCACCAGGTAGGTCCGGGTGTTGGCGATCGGCCGGCCGATGGTGACCGGCTCGCCGGGCGCGCAGCGGGTCGCGGTGACGTCCACCGCGGCCTCGGTGGGCCCGTACAGGTTGAACAGCTCGCAGCCGATCCGCTGTCGCACGGCGGTGACCAGGTCCGCCGCCAGCGCCTCACCGCTGCAGAGCAGCCGGCGCAGCGCGGGCAGCGCGGGCAGCGCGGTGGTGAGGAAGGCGCGCAGCATGGACGGCACGAAGTGCGCGGTGGTGATCGCCTCGGCGCGCAGCAGCTCGGCCAGGTAGGCCGGATCGCGGTGCCCGGCCGGGCGGGCGAGCACCAGGGTGGCGCCGGTGGTCAGCGGCCAGAAGAACTCCCAGAGCGAGACGTCGAAGCCGTAGGGCGTCTTCTGCAGCACCCGGTCGGCCGGTTCCAGCCCGTACTCCTCCTGCATCCAGAGCAGCCGGTTGACGATGGCGCGGTGCTCGACCAGCACGCCCTTGGGCCGGCCGGTCGAGCCCGAGGTGTAGATCACGTAGGCGGGGTGCCCGGGCTCGGCGCGGACCAGTGGGCCGGTTGCCGGCAGCTCCTCGGCGTCGTCGGCCAACACCCGGGCCACGTCGATGAGATGGGTGGGGTGTTCGGCGAGCAGGCCCGCCAGGTCGGCGCTGGTGACCACCACCTGGGCGGCGGCGTCCGCCAGAATGAAGCCGAGCCGCTGCGGCGGGTACTCCGGGTCCAGCGGCAGGTAGGCGCCGCCGGCCTTGAGCACCGCGAGCAGGGTCACCACCAGGTCCGGGCCGCGGTGCAGGCAGACCCCGACCACCGACTCCGGGCGCACGCCGCGAGCGCGCAGGTGGTGGGCGAGCCGGTCGGCCCGCGCGTCCAGCTCGGCGTAGCCGAGCTCGGCACCCTCGAAGCGCAGCGCGGTCGCCTCGGGGGTGCGGGCCGCCTGGGCCTCGAAGAGCGCGGGCAGCGTGCCGGTCGGGTAGGGCCGCGCGGTCTCGTTCCACTCCCGCAGCAGGGCACGCTCGGCCGCGGGGAGGATCTCCAGCGCGTCGATCGGCAGCTGCGGGTCGGCCACCGCGCTCGCCAGCAGCTGCGGCAGCTGGGCGGCGAAGCGCTGCACGGTGGACCGCTCGAAGAGCGCCGAGGCGTAGGTGACCCCGCCAGCCAGCGAGCCGTCGCTCTGCTCGGCGACCCCCACGGTCAGGTCGACCTTGGCGGTGCTCTCGCCCACCGGCAGCCGCTCCACACCCAGCCCGCCGGCCGTCAGCGGCCCGGCGCCGGGCGCCGAGGCGTCCTCCCACAGCAGCATCGCGGCGAACAGCGGGTTGCGGGAGGGATCGCGCTCGGGTGCGAGGGCGTCCACCACCTGCTCGAAGGGCACGTCCTGGTGGGCGTAGGCCTCCAGCGCGCTCTCCCGCACCCGCCGCAGCACCTCGGTGAAGGACGGCGCGCCGGACAGATCGGTGCGCAGCACCAGGGTGTTGAGGAAGAGCCCGAGCATGTCCTGCACCTCGGGCCGGTCGCGGCCGGCCACCGGGCTGCCGACCGCCACGTCGCGCTGCCCGCTCCAGCGGCCCAGCAGGATCGCGTAGGCGGCCAGCAGCGCCATGAACGGGGTGGCGCCGTGCTCGCGCGCCAGCGCGGTCAGGGCGCGGGCGACGTCGGCCGGCACGGTGAGCGGCACCTGGTCGCCGGCCACCTCGCGCACCGCGGGCCGCGGCCGGTCGGTGGGCAGCTCCAACGGCGCCAGGCCCGCCAGTCCTGCGCGCCAGTAGGCCAGTTGACCCTCCAGCAGGTCGCCGCGCAGCCGCTCGCGCTGCCAGGCGGCGAAGTCGGCGTACTGCAGGGCCGGCGGGTCGGCGGGCGCGGGTCGGCCGGCCACCGCGTCCTGGTAGTGCCCGGTCAGCTCGCGCACCAGCAGTTCCTCGGACCAGCCGTCGGAGGCGATGTGGTGCACCGTCAGCAGCAGGGCGTGCTCACTGCCGCCGGCGCTCGCGTCGGCGGGCAGGGCGACCAGGGTGGCGGCGAGGACCGGGCCGGTGGCCAGGTCGACGGGCCGGCGCCGCGAGGTGACCAGCTCGGCGAGCTCGGCGCGGGCCGCCGCGCCGTCCAGCGCCCGCAGGTCCAGCTCGGCGAGCTCCACCGGGGCGGGCTCCCCGATCAGCTGCACCGGCTCGCCCTCGACGACCGGGTAGCGGGTGCGCAGCACCTCGTGCCGGGCCACCAGGGTGTCCAGCGCGCCGCGCAGCGCGGTGCGGTCCAGCTCACCGCGCAGCAGCAGGCCCGCGGTCATCAGGTACTCGGTGCCGCCGGGCTGCAGCCGGTCCAGGATCCACAGCCGGCGCTGGGCGAAGGAGAGCGCCAGCGGGCCGCCGCGGCCGATCACGGGCATCGCGTCGCTCCGCGGGGCGGGGGAGCGGCCCTGCAGGCGGCGCAGCAGCAGCTCCTGGCGGCGCCTGGCACGGTCCACGGTCTCGGTCATCGGACACCCTTCTCGGACAGCAGCGACTCGACCTCGTCATCGGTCAGCCGGGCGATATCGGTCTCGACGGCCTCGCAGATCGCGGCGGCGAGGTCGGCCACGGTGGTGGCCTCGAAGAGCAGGCGCAGCGGCAGGTCGACCCCGAAGCCCTCGCGGATCCGGGCCAGCACCCGGGTGGCCAGCAGCGAGTGGCCGCCCAGGGCGAAGAAGTCGTCCAGCACGCCGACCCGCCGCACGCCGAGCAGCTCGGACCAGAAGCCGGCGACGGCCTCCTCGGCGGGATCGCGCGGCGCCAGGTAGGCGCGGGCGCCGTGCGCGGCGGCCTGCGCCGGGTCGGGCAGCGCCTTGCGGTCCACCTTGCCGCTGGTGGTCAGCGGCATGGCGTCCAGCGTCACCCACTGGGCGGGGATCATGTACTCCGGCAGCAGCTCGCGCAGGTGGGCGCGCAGCGCCTCCGGGTCCGGCAGGGTGGCCTGCGGGCGGGCCACCAGGTAGCCGACCAGCCGGTTCTCGCCGGGCGCCGTGCGGGTGGCGACGGCGGTGGCCTGCTGGACCGCGGGGTGGCGCAGCAGCGCCGCCTCGATCTCGCCCAGCTCGATGCGCAGGCCGCGCACCTTGACCTGCTGGTCGATCCGGCCGAGGAACTCGATCACGCCGTCCGCGCGGTGGCGGACCAGGTCGCCGGTGCGGTAGAGCCGGCGGCCGGGGTCGGTGGCCAGCGGGTCGGGCACGAAGCGCTCGGCGGTCAGTCCCGGGCGGCGGTGGTAGCCGCGGGCCAGCCGCGCGCCGCCCAGGCAGAGCTCGCCCGGCACGCCGACCGGCACCGGTCGCAGGTCGGCGTCCAGCACCAAGGCCCGGGTGCCGCCGACCGGCCGCCCGAGCGGCAGGGTAGCCGCCCCGCTTCCGGCTCGGTTCGCCTCCGGGCGCTCTTGACCCGGTGTCGACACTCCTCGCTCCGGCGCTCCCTCGTACCTCGGTCGCTTGTCGGTCGTCGCTTTCGACACCGGCGCGCCCTTTGGCTCACTCGCTCCGCTTCCGGCTCGGTTCGCCTCCGGGCGCTCTTGACCCGGTGTCGACACTCCTCGCTCCGGCGCTCCCTCGTACCTCGGTCGCTTGTCGGTCGTCGCTTTCGACACCGGCGCGCCCTTTGGCTCACTCGCTCCGCTTCCGGCTCGGTTCGCCTCCACCGGGTGCAGCAGGCAGGTGACGGTCGCCTCGGTGGGCCCGTAGTTGCACAGGAACCGGCCGGGCAGGCCGAGTTCGGCCCACCGCCGGGCGTCGGCGACGGTGACCACGTCGCTGCCCACGTTCATCAGCTTCAGCGAGGTGAGCCGGTGCAGCTCGGGCGACTCCAGCATCGCGCGGTAGTAGGCCGGGGTGATCTCCACGATCGTCACCGCGTGCTCGGCCAGCCGGGCCGGCAGCTCGGCCGGCGTCCAGAAGACCGGGTCGCCGACCACGACGGTGGCCCCCGCGACCAGGGTGGCCGCGATCTGGTCCATCGCCACGTCGAAGGTCAACGCCGAGAGCAGCACCACGCGCTCACCGGGCGCGATGCCGTAGGAGTCGGCGATCATCCGGCAGTGGTGCGCGTACGAGCGGTGCTCGATCATGACGCCCTTGGGGCGGCCGGTCGAGCCGGAGGTGTAGATGACGTAGGCCAGTTGCCGCGGCGCCGGGGACGGGAGCGCGCCGGCCGCGCCGGTGGGCGGCCGGTCGGGGAGCGGGGCGTCGAGCCCCTCGTCCCCGTCGACCACCAGCAGTCGCCGGGTGCTCGCGCCGAGCCGCTCGCCCGCGCCGAGCCGTCCGGCGAAGGCCGCGCTGGTGACCACCAGCTCGGCGCCGGCGTCGGCGAGCATGAAGTCCAGCCGCTCGGCCGGGTGTTCGGGGTCGAACGGGACGTAGACCCCGCCGGCCCGCAGCACGGCCAGCAGCACCACCACGGCCTGCGCGCTGCGCTGCAGGCAGGAGCCGACCACCGTCTCGGGCCGCACCCCGAGCCGGCGCAGCCGCTGCGCCAACTCCTCGACCCGGGCGTCGAGCTGGGCGTAGCTGAGGGTCAGTGCCCCGCAGACCACGGCGGGCGCGTGCGGGGTCCGCGCGGCCTGCCGCTCGAAGAGCTGCGGGACGGTGAGCCCGTGCTGCTCGGCCGGGTCGAGGTGGGCGACCGTGGCCGCCTGCGGGTCGGCCCAGCGGGTCAGCAGGCGGTGCCGCTCGTCCTCGGTGAGCATCGCCAGGTCGTCGATCCTGGCGGTGGGGTCGGCGGTGACCGCGCCCAGCAGGGTCAGGTAGTGCCCCGCCAGCCGCTCGACGCCGGCGCGGTCGAAGAGCGCGGTCGCGTACTCGAAGCAGCACTCCAGGCGGCCGTCGCCGTGCCGGGCGACGGTGAGGGTGAGGTCGAACTTGGCGACCGCCGGGCCGGTCTCGACCATCTCCACGCTCGCCGCGCCGAGTTCGGTCGGCAGGTCCGCCAGGTGCTGCAGCTCGAACATCACCTGGAAGAGCGGGTTGCGGGAGAGGTCGCGCTCCGGGCGCAGGGCGTCCACCAGGTGCTCGAACGGCACGTCCTGGTGGGCGAAGGCCCCCAGCGAGACCTCGCGCACCTGTTCCAGGAAGTCGGTGAAGGCCGGGTTGCCGCCCAGGTCGTTGCGGAGCACCAGGGTGTTGGTGAAGAAGCCGACCAGCTCCTCGCTCTCCTGGCGGGTGCGCCCGGCGACCGGGGTGCCGACCGCGACGTCCGCGCGCCCGGTGTGGCGGCCCAGCAGCACCTGGAAGGCGGCCAGCAGCGCCATGAACGGGGTGGCGCCGCGCTCGTCGGCGAGCTGCGCCAGCGCCCGGCCGATCGGCGCCGGCACGTCCACGCTGAGGGTGGCGCCGCGCGCGTCGCGCACCGCCGAGCGCAGCCGGTCGGTCGGCAGCTCGACCGGGGTCAGGCCGGCCAATCGGTCGCGCCAGTAGTCGAGTTGGCGCGCCGACTCGACCACCGACTGCCGCTCGCGCTGCCAGGCGGCGAAGTCGGCGTACTGCACCGGCTGCGCCCGCAGCGGGGAGGGCTGCCCGGCGGCCAGCGCGCGGTAGGCCTGGTCCAGATCCCGCAGGAAGATCCCCATCGACCAGGCGTCGAAGGCGATGTGGTGCAGGGTCAGCGCGAGCAGGTGGTCCTGCGGCGCGGTGCGGATCACCGTCACCCGCAGCGGGTGCTCGCCCGCCAGGTCGAAGCTGCGCCCGGAGACCCGCTCCAGCAGCCGGCGGGCCTTCGCCTCGGCGTCCGGCTCGCCGGACAGGTCGCTCAGCGTCCAGGCGATGGGCCCGGCCGGGTCGACCACCTGACGCGGATCGCCGCCGTTGGAGAGGTAGCGGGTGCGCAGCACCTCGTGCTTGGCGGCGATGGCCTCCAGCGCGCCGCGCAGCGCTACGACGTCCAGCGGGCCGCGCAGCCGCAGGGCCAGCGGGATCAGGTACTCGTCGCTGCCGGGCTCCAACTGGTCCAGGAACCACATCCGCTGCTGGCCGGAGGAGAGCGGCAGCTCGCCGGTGCGCGGCACCGGTCGCAGGGCGGGGCCCTCGCTGTCGGCGGCGGCGCCCTCCACCAGGGCGGCGAGCGAGGCGACCGTGCGGGCGGTGAAGAGGTCACCGACCGTCAGCTTGATCCCGAAGGCGCGGCGCAGGCGCAGCATCAGCCGGATGGCGAGCAGCGAGTGCCCGCCGAGCAGGAAGAAGTCGTCCTCGGCGCCGACCTTCTCCACCTCCAGGATCTCGGCCATCAGCTCGGCCACCGCGCGCTCGGACGCCGTGCGCGGGGCGACCCAGCCGTCGGGGCCCGGCCGGGAGCGGCCCTGCGGGGAGGGCAGCCGGCGGCGGTCCACCTTGCCGCTGGGGGTCAGCGGCAGCGCGTCCAGGGCGATCAGGACCGCGGGCATCATGGTCTCCGGCAGCCGCTCCGCCAGGTGCGCGCGCAGCTCCTCGGCGATCGCCGGCCCCTCGGCGGCGGCCACCGTGTAGGCCACCAGGTCGAGTTCACCGCCACCGGAGCGGTGCGCGGTCACCACGGCCGCGGCGACCGCGGGGTGGGTGCGCAGCGCGGCCTCGATCTCGCCGGGTTCGATCCGCACCCCGCGCACCTTGACCTGCTCGTCGATGCGCCCCAGGAACTCCAGCGCGCCGTCCTCGCGGCGGCGCACCAGGTCCCCGGTGCGGTACCAGCGCTCGCCGGGCGTGGTGGCGAACGGGTCGGGCGCGAACCGGTCGGCGGTCAGGCCGCCGCGGCCCAGGTAGCCGCGCGCCAGGCAGAGCCCGCCCACGCGCAGTTCGCCCGGGACCCCGACGGGCACCAGCTGCTCCTGGGCGTCCACCACGTAGGCGCGCACGGCCGGCAGCGGTCGGCCGATCGGGACGATCTCGCCCGGCGCCACGCCGTCGTAGCGCCAGACCGTGGAGTCGATCGTGCACTCGGTGGGCCCGTAGGTGTTGAACACCTCGGCGTCGACGACGGTGCGCAGCCGCGCGCAGAGCTCGGCGGGCAGCGGCTCGCCCGCCGAACAGAGGACCCGCAGCGAGGTGCAGGCGGCCAGCCCCGGCTCGCCGAGCAGCAGGCGCAGCACCGAGGGGACCACCTGCAGGACGGTCACACCGTGTTCGGCGACGGCCCGGACCATCAGCGCCGGATCGCGGTGCGCGTCGCGGGGCGCGGTCACCACGGCCGCGCCGCACAGCAGCGGGGAGAGGAACTCCCACATCGAGGCGTCGAAGCCGATCATCGTCTTCTGCAGCACCCGGTCGGCCGGGCCCAGGGCGTAGTGGTCGACCGACCACAGGGCCCGGTTGCGGAAGCCGGCGTGGGTGACCACCACGCCCTTGGGCCGGCCGGTCGAGCCGGAGGTGTACATCACGTACGCCGCGTGGGCCGCGCCGACGGACGGCAGGGGAAGGTCGGCGCCGGCCTCGTCCTCGATCTGCGGCCAGGCGCTGTCGACCGCGATCACCCGCGGGTGCGCCGGGAGGCGCTCGCGCAGCGACTCCTCGGTGAGCAGCAGCCCCACCCCGGCGTCGGCGAGCATGAACGCCAGGCGATCGATGGGGTAGTCCGGCGCCAGCGGCACGTAGAGGCCACCGGCGGCCAGCACCGCCAGCAGCGTGGTGACCAGGTCGGCGCCGCCGTGCATGGCCACCCCGACCGGCGTCTCGCTGCGCACGCCCTGGGTCCGCAGGTACCCGGCCAGCCGGCGCACCCGCCCGGCGAGCTCGCCGTAGCCGATCTCCCGCTCGCCGCCCAGCACGGCCACGGCGTGCGGGGTGGCCTGCGCCTGGGCCAGGAACAGCTCGATCAGCGACGGCTCCGGCGCCGGGGCCCCGGTGCGGTTCCAGCGTTCCAGCTGCGCCAACTCCTCGTCGGGGACGATCCGCAGGCGCTCCACCGGCAGTTCGGGCCGCTCGACCAGGTCCGCCAGCAGGCGCAGCAGGCTCGCGGCCATCCGCTCGATGCGCACCCGGTCGAAGAGCGCCGTCGGGTACAGCAGCGTGCCGCCCAGCGACCCGTCCGGCCGTTCGGCCAGGTGCAGCGAGAGGTCGAAGGCCGAGCCGGCCGTCACCGACTCGCAGAGCTCGACCTCCAGACCCTCCAGCCGGAAGGGCTGTTGCCGGTCCTTGTGGAGCGCGAAGCCGACCTGGAAGACGGTGTTGCGTGACAGGTCCCGCTCGGGGGCCAGGTCGGCGACCACCCGTTCGAAGGGCACGTCGAGGTTCTCGTGCGCGTCCAGCGTGCTCTCGCGCACCCGGGCCAGCAGCTCGGTGAAGCCCGGGCTGCCGGACAGGTCGGTGCGCAGCACCACGGTGTTGAGGAACATGCCGATCAGCTGCGCCAGTTCGGGCTGCTCGCGGCGGGCGATCGACATCCCGACGGCGACCTGCGAGCTGCCCGCCCAGCGACCCAGCAGCAGTTGGAAGGCGGCCAGGTGGACCATGAACGGTGTCGCGCCGCGGGCCCGGCCCAACTCCGCCAGCCGGGTGGCCAGCGCGGCCGGCACGGTGAACGGCACGCTGCTGCCGGCCGACTCCCACTGCGCGGGGCGCCGGCGGTCGGTGGGCAGGTCCAGCGGCTCCAGGTCGGCCAGTCGCTCCCGCCAGTAAGCACGCTGACGATCCATCAGCGGTGCCGAGGCCTCCCAGGTCTCGCGCTGCCACTGCGCGTAGTCCACGTACTGCACGGCGAGCGGTTCCAGCGGGTCCGCCGCGCCGGAGCGGAACGCGCTGTACAGGGTGCGCAGTTCCTCCGTCAGTACGCCCCACGACCAGCCGTCGAAGGCGATGTGGTGCACGGTGACCAGCAGCACCGACTCCTCGGGCCCGAGCTCCACCAGCACCAGCCGCCAGGGCGCCCGGGTGCGCAGGTCGATCGGCGTGCCGAGCTCGGCGGCGCGCAGTTCGCCCAGCCGCACCTGCTGGCGTTCGTGGTCGAGTCCGCTGAGGTCCACCACGGTGGGCTCCACCGGGGCGGGCTCGTCGACGAGTTGGAAGCCGGCACCGTCCTCCGTGCCGTAGCGGGTGCGCAGCACCTCGTGCCGGGCGGCGAGCTGGGAGAGCGCGGCGCGAAGGGCCGGGCGGTCCAGCTCACCGCGCAGCCGGAACGCCTCGTGCAGCAGGTACTCGGTGGAGGCCCCGGCGCGCAACTGGTCGAGGAACCAGAGCTGTTCCTGGGCGAAGGACAGGGGGTATCCGCCGTCACCGGTTTCCATCGGTCGCCTCCCTGGGCGAGAAGGTGCGGGTCTCGGGGGCGGCCGGCGCGGGGCCGGCCTGGGTTGCGGTGTCGGCGGCGGCCGCAGTGGCCGGTGCGGACCAGGCCTCGGCCATCGCGACGGCGATCCTGCGCGGCCCGGTGAAGGGCTCGCGGCCGTGCGAGCTGAGCATGTTGTCCACCAGCAGGACGTCGTCGAGCTGCCAGTCGAAGCGGCGCTGCTCGGCCCGGTAGCAGGCCCGCAGGTGCGCGACCACCTCGTCGGGGATCGGCGCGCCGTCGCCGTAGTAGGTGTTGGTCGGCAGGTCGACCTCGTCGTAGACCTCCCGCAGCCCCTCGCAGACCTCGGGGGCCAGCGTGGTCACGTGGAAGAAGGCGATGTGGTTGAACCAGACCGTCTCGCCGGTGACCGGGTGGCGGTGCACGGCCCGGCGGCGGGCCCGGGTCCGCAGGCCCTGCCCCGCCAGCCACTCGACCTCGACGCCGTTGCCCGCGCAGTAGCGGGCGACCTCCGCGCGGTCCTCGGTGTCGAACGCCTGCTGCCAGGGCACCCCGAAGCCGTCGGTGAAGTTGCGCACCACCATCCAGCCGCGGGCGGCGAACTCCTCGCGGACCGCCGGATCGATGGCCGCGTACACCCGGCGGGTGTCGGCCAGCGGGGTGGCGCCCAGGGTGTCGGGTGGCCGCACGCAGGAGAAGAACAGCGTGAGCGGCCAACTCGCCTGGTAGGAGTTCTCGTTGTGCAGGAAGATCTCCTCGCTCGGCGGGTAGTCCGTCGAGGTGTAGACCTTCCCCTTGATGGTGCTGCGCGGCGAGGAGCGCTCGGCGTAGGCCAGCGGCTCGCCGGAGACCGCCCGCACCACGTTCTCGAACCCCTCCACGCCGCCCACCTCGAAGCCGCGCAGCAGCACCGCGCCGTGTTCGAGCAGCCGCTCGCGGATCAGCGCACGGGCCGAGGGCAGGTAGGCGGCGGCGGGCGTGCCGGGGGTGTCGGCCGACAGCACGAACGGCAGGGCGGTCCGGGTCGGGGAGTGCGTCGTCATCGGTTCAACTCTCTCTGCGGGTTCGGCCGGTCGGGGGTGCGCCGGCCGAGCCGGTCCACGGCCAGCTGTGGTTCGGTGGTGGCGGCGCGGACGAAGTCGGTGAAGGAGGTGGCCAGTTCGCGCACCCGGAGGGCGGGCAGCAGGTCGGCAGGGCAGCGCAGTTCGCCCGCCAGGCCGGCGCCGCTCTCGCGCAGCGTGACCAGCACGTCGAAGGGGTGACCGCCCTGGCCCTGGTCGTAGGGGGTGGCCTGCACGCCGGGCAGGTCGATCCGGCCCGCGAGCGGTCCCAGGGTCTGGAAGGCGGCCTGGGCGACCGGGTTGCGGCCCAGGTCGCGCCGCGGGCGCAGCGCGGTCACCACCTGGTCGAAGGGCAGCCGCTGGTGGCGGTAGGCCTGGAGCGCGGTGTTCCTGGTGCGGGCCAGCAGCTCCTGGAACGCCAGGTCGCCGCGGACCGGCGTGCGCAACGCCAGGGTGTTGACGAACAGGCCGACCAGGTCCTCCAGTTCGACGCTGGTGCGGTTGGCCGTGAAGGTGGCCACGACCAGGTCGTGCTGCCCGGCGGCGCGGGTCAGCACCGCGCTGAAGCAGGCCAGCAGGGTCATGAAGCGCGTGGCGCCGGCCGCCGCCGAGGTGCGGTCGACCGCGGCCGTCAGGTCGGGCGGCAGGGTCACGGCGATCCGGGTGTCACCCCGCTCCCGCTCCCGGTGCTGCGGCCGCTCGGGCGCCAACTCCAGGACCGGCAGCTCCGGTTCGAGGTGGCGCAGCCAGTGGGCGAGCTCCTGCGGGCGGTGCTCGGCGGCGGCCTCGGTGCGCTGCCAGGCCGCGTAGTCGCAGTAGCCGAGCGTCAGGTGCGGCAGATCGGCGGCGCGTCCGGTGGCCCGGGCCCGGTAGAGGGCCGACAGGTCGCGCCACAGCACGCCCATCGACCAGTCGTCGGCGATGATGTGGTGCACCACGGCCAGCAGCAGGTGGTGGTCGGGTTCCAGGGTCAGCAGCACCATCCGCAGCAGCGGACCGTTCGCCAGCGAGAACGGCTGCGCCAGCCGCTCCTGGACGGCGGCCCGGGCGCGCTCCTCGCGCTGCTCGGCGGGGACGGCGGTGAGGTCGACCCGCTCCAGGGCGATCGGCAGCTCGGGGTGGACCACCTGGTGCGGCACCCCGCGCAGCGCCGCGAAGGTGGTGCGCAGCGCGGCCTGGCGTTGCACGGTGGCGCGCAGGGCCGCGGTCAGCGCCCGCAGGTCGAGGCGGCCGCGCAGCCGGTGCGCGTCGTACATGGTGTACTCGGTGCTGCCGGGGGAGAGCCGGTCGAGGAACCAGAGGCGGTGCTGCTCGGAGGAGAGCGGTACCAGCCCCGGCGGGTGCGGGGGGATCGTGTCGCGGGCCGTCGACCGACCCGGGCCGTGGCCGGTACCGGTCCCGGTGCCGCCGTCGCCGGCGGCGGTGCGCCCGTCGAGCAGCATCGCCAGCTCCGCCACGGTGGGCGAGGCGAGCAGGTCGGCGAGCGAGAGCACCGCGCCGGTCAGCCGCCGCAGCCGGGAGCAGATCCGGGTGGCGGTCAGCGACTGGCCGCCCAGGTCGAGGAACCGGTCGTGCACGCCGACCGGGCGCACCCCGAGCAGTTCCTCCCACAGGCCGGCCAGCGTGCTCTCGCTCGCGGTGCGCGGCGCCAGGTAGGCGGTGGCGAGCTCGGGGCGGTGCCCGTCGGGGGCCCCCAGCGCGGCGCGGTCGGTCTTGCCGCTGGCGGTCAGCGGCAGCGCGGCCAGCCGCACCCAGGCGGTGGGGATCATGTACGCGGGCAGCAGCGTGCCCAGGTGCGCGCGCAGCGCGGGGATGTCGGGCACGGTGGGGGTGGTGCCCACCAGGTGTCCGACCAGCTGGCGCTCACCGCCGGCGGGCTGGTGGGTGGTCACCGCGGCGGCGTGCACCTGCGGGTGGGCTGCCAGTGCGGCCTCCACCTCGCCGAGCTCGATCCGCAGGCCGCGGATCTTGACCTGGTGGTCGAGCCGGCCCAGGTACTCGAGCCGGCCGTGGCGGTCCCAGCGCACCAGGTCGCCGGTGCGGTAGAGCCGGGAGCCGGGGGCGCCGAAGGGGTCGGGACGGAAGACCGCCGCCGTGGTGCCCGGCCGGTGCAGGTAGCCGCGGGCCAGCTGCACGCCCGCCAGGCAGAGCTCGCCGGCGGTGCCGGGCGGCACCGGCTCGCCGTCCGGGTCGAGCACATAGGTGCGGGTGTTGGCCACCGGCCGTCCGATGGTCACCGGCTCGCCCGGCACGCACCGCGCGGCGGTGACGTCGACGGAGGCCTCGGTGGGGCCGTAGAGGTTGTGCACCTCGCAGCCGAGCAGCTCGCCCACCGCCGAGACCAGCTCCGGCCCCAGCGCCTCGCCGCTGCACACGATCCGGCGCAGCTCGGGCAGCGAGCTGACCGGCTGCCCGGGGCCGGCGGTGCGCACCCGCTCCTCGCGCAGCTCGGCCAGGAAGGCGCGCAGCATCGAGGGCACGAAGTGCACGGTGTCCACCCGCTGCTCGGCCAGCACCCGGCGCAGGTAACCGGGGTCGCGGTGGCCGCCGGGCCGGGCGAGCACCAGGGTGGCGCCCACCGCGAGGGGGCCGAAGAACTCCCACACCGAGACGTCGAAGGTGGCGGGCGTCTTCTGCAGCACCCGGCAGCGCTCGGTCAGGCCGCAGTCGTCGCGCATCCACAGCAGCCGGTTGACCACGCCGCGGTGCGGGACGACCACACCCTTGGGACGTCCGGTGGAGCCCGAGGTGAAGATCACGTAGGCGGGGTTGTCCGGATCCGCCGCCGGCTGCGGGTCGTGGTCGGGCAGGCCGGCCGGCTCGTGCCCGACCAGCACCGCCCGTACCCCGGCGGCCGCGGTGAGCGGCGCCAGCTCCGCGCTGGTCACCACCAGCGCGATGCCGTGGTCGGCGAGCACGGCAGCGGTCCGCGCGGGCGGGTGCTCGGGGTCGAGCGGCACGTACGCGGCGCCGGCCTTCAGCACGCCCAGCAGGGCGACCACCAGGTCGATCCCGCGCTCCAGGCAGACCGCCACCAGCGACTCCGGGCCGGCCCCGGCCGCGCGCAGCAGGTGGGCGAGCCGGTTGGCGCGCGCGTTGAGCTGGGCGTAGCCGACCTCGACCGCGTCCTGGACCAGCGCCACCGCCTGCGGACTGCGGCGCGCCTGCGCCTCGAAGAGCTGGTGGACGCAGACGTCGAGGGGGTAGCCCCGCTCGGTGTCGTTCCACTCGACCAGGACCCGGCGCAGCTGCGAGGCGGCCGGCGCGGCGGGTCCGGCGCCGGCGGGGATCAGCATGGCGACGCCTCCACGGTGGGTTCCTCCCAGAGCCGGCCGACCTCGCCGAAGTGCTCGGCGGCCCAGCTGTCGCTGTAGATCGTGTCCAGGTAGCGCTCGCCGCGGTCGGGCAGGATGACCGCGCAGACCGAGCCGGCCGGCACCCGTCTGCGGATGCTGTCCAGCGCGCTGAGCACCGCCCCCGACGAGCCGCCGGCCAGGATCGCCTCGCGACGGGCCAGCAGCCGGCAGCCGATCAGGCAGTCGAGGTCGCCCACGTGGATCACCTCGTCGGCCAGGTCCGGGGCGAAGAGCGCCGGGCGCACCGAGGCGCCGTGACCCGGGATCAGCCGCGGACCGGGCGGCCCGTCGAAGATCGCGCTGCCGATCGCGTCGACCGCGATGATCCTTACCGGCAGCCCCAGTTCGCGCGCGTACTCCGAGCAGCCGCGCAGCGTGCCGCAGGAACTCGTCGCGCACAGCAGGTAGTCGAGCCGGCCCTCCAGCTGCTCGACGATCTCGCGCATGGTCTGCCGGTGGGCCCGCGCGTTCAGCGGGTTGCCGTACTGGTCGGGGCAGTAGGCCATCGGCGTGCGGGCGACCAGCTCGCGCACCCGGCGGATCCGCACCGGCAGGTACTCGCCGGTCACCGGGTCCGTCTCGGTCACCAGGTCGACCTCGGCGCCCAGCGCCCGCATCACGGCGATGTTCTGCTGGTTGGTCCGGGGGTCCACCACGCAGATGAAGCGCAGGTCGAAGTACCGGCACACCTGGGCCAGCCCGATCCCCAGGTTGCCCGAACTGGACTCCACCACGACCGACTTGCCCGGGATCAGCTCGCCGCACTGGATCCGCTCCAGCAGCATGCCCAGCGCCGAGCGGTCCTTGACGCTGCCGCCGGGGTTGTGCGACTCCAGCTTGGCGAAGGTGCGGAACGCGCTGTCGGGGAAGATCCGGGTCAGCTCGACCAGCGGCGTCGAGCCGATCGCGGACAGCACACCGGTTCCGGCACCGAGGCCGGTGGCCGGCGCGGTCATCGGGTGCCCGCCCGGTCACCGTCGTGCGGGCCGGCCGGGCGCACCGCGGCCCGGTGGATCGTGGACTTCAGCATGGTGCGAGTCACCGCAGGGCTTCCTTGTCATCGGGTGGCGGGAGGGGAGCAGTTCGGAACGACGGGCGGTTCGGGTTGATCTGACGGTCAATCAGCCAGGCGGTCGGTCAGCCCGACGGCAGGTCGACCGGCGTGCGGGTGGCCGGGGCCGGGTCGGGGTCGGGACGCGGCGGCGGGCGCCGCACGGCCCGGCTGAGCGTGACGGCGCCGGCCAGCAGCACCATCCAGACGGCGAGTACGGTCATCGTGGTCCCGGTGCCGTACCACTGCAGCAGCAGCCCGCCGGCCAGCGACCCCAGCGGCAGCGCGCCGCCGCTGAGCAGGCCGGAGGCACCCAGCACCCGTCCCTGCAGGTGGTCCGGGGTGCTGCGCAACTGCTGGGTGGCCACCGCCACGTTCCAGATCGGGCCGACGAACCACATCAGCGCGTACAGCGCGCCCATCAGGTAGAGGCTGCTGCTGACCGCCAGGCCCACCGTCAGCAGCGCCCAGGCCCAGTTCGCGCCGATCACCACGACCCGCATGGAGAGCCGCCGTTGGCACCAGGAGGAGGCCAGCGACCCGAGCAGCCCGCCGACCCCGGCGACTCCCAGGAAGATCCCGATCATGCCGGGCGAGGCACCGCGCGCCTTGGCGAGCACCAGCACGACCAGGAAGAGCGCCCGGAAGAGCAGGTTGCTGCCCGCGACGGCCACCGCGGCGGTGCGCAGGAACGGATCGCGCCACAGCCAGGCGAAGCCGGCCGCCATCTCCGGCAGCAGCCGCTGCCGCTCGGCGGGCTCGTCGGCCGGCCCGATGGCCGCGGCCGCGGGGGCCGTGGCCGGGGGTGTCGCCTGGAAGTCCTTGCGGATCAGCAGCAGGGTGACGACCGAGACCAGGTAGCTGACCGCGTCCACCACGAACGGCAGCGCGCGCCCCAGCCCGAAGAGCAGTCCACCCAGCGGGGTGCCGAGCGTGGTCGCCCCCCGCTCGCGGGCCTCGCCGCGCGAGAGCGCCTCGGTCAGCCGGCCGTCCGGGACGAGGTTGGGGATCGCCGCGTACGAGGCCAGTTCGTAGAAGACCGAGAGCGATCCCTCGACGAACCCCACCGCCAGGATCTGCGGCAGGCTCAGGGCCCCCAGGGCCAGCGCGAGCACGATGCTCGCGGCCCCGATCCCGCGGATCACGTCGCACCAGATCATCAGGCGCTTGCGGTCCCAGCGGTCCACCAGCGCCCCGGCGGGGACCGGCAGCAGCAACAGGGGCAGCAGCGCGGTGAAGCCGGCGAGTCCGGCGTCGGCGGCCGAGCCGGTCAGCGCCAGCACCAGCAGCGGATAGGCGACCGTGGAGGCCGTCGAGCCGGCGATCGACAGCGCCGATCCGCTCCACAGCAGGACGAAGTCGCGGTTGCGGCTCAGTGGTGGGTCCGCCGGGGGCTCGCTCGCCGGGGGCGTGGGCCTCGGGGACGGGTTCGTGCTCATCGGGTGCCTCCGGTGCGCGGTCGGCGGCCGGTCAGGCGCGGCAGGGCGGCCGTCGGCCGCACGGCCTCGGGGTAGCCGTCGAGGGCGGCGGCCAGCGCGGCCACCGTGGGGCGGTCGAACAGGGCGCGCACCGGTACGTCGCGCCCGGTGCTCGTGCGCAGCCGCAGGGCGATCCGGGTGGCCAGCAGGGAGTGGCCGCCGAGCTCGAAGAAGTCCTCGTGCGCGCCCACCCGTTCCAGGCCCAGCACCTCGCACCAGGCGGCCGCGACCAGCCGCTCCGCATCGCTGTGCGGAGCGTGGTGGGCGCGCTGTCGGCCGCCCGCCTCGGGCGCCGGCAGGCTGCGGCGGTCGATCTTGCCGGTGACGGTCAGCGGCAGCCGGTCGAGGACCACGAAGGCCGCCGGCACCATGTAGTGGGGCAGCGCCCGGGCCAGCAGCTCGCGCAGCTCCTCGATCCGCGGCGCGCCCGTCCCGTCGGCCGGTACCAGGTAGCCGACCAGGTCGACCTCGCCGGTGGCCAGCGCCACCGGATGGACCACCGCGGCGCGCACCTGCGGGCTGGAGAGCAGCACCGCCTCGATCTCGCCCGGCTCGATCCGGTGGCCGCGGATCTTCACCTGGTGGTCGGCGCGGCCCAGCAGCTCCACCCGGCCGTCGGGCCGGCGGCGGCCGAGGTCGCCGGTGCGGTAGAGCCGGGCGCCCTCCCCGGAGCGGGCGTGCTCGGAGCCGGCGTGCTCGGAGCCGGCCTGCTCGGCACCGGCGTGCTCGGAGTCGGCGTGCGGGTCGGGCAGGAAGGCGGCGGCGGTCAGGTCGGGCTGGTTCAGGTAGCCACGGGCCACGCCCGAGCCGCCCAGGTAGATCTCGCCGACCACCCCGACCGGCACCGGCTCCAGCCGGCCGTCCAGCACGTGCACCCGGGTACCGCGCAGCGCCGACCACTCCCGGCAGTCGCCGTCGGCGGCCATGGCGGTGACGGTGGCCCCGACCGTGGTCTCGGTGGGGCCGTACAGGTCCGCCACCCGGGCGCCGCCGGCGGCCAGGCGCCGCACCAGCTCCGGCGCCAGCTTCTCGCCGCCGCTGAGCACCAGCAGGCCCGCGGGCGCCCGCCAGCCCCCGTCCAGCAGCATCCGCAGGGTGACCGGGGTGGCCTGCACGAGGGCCGGCGCGGTGGCGTCCAGCAGGGCGGCCATCCGCAGCGGGTCGCGGGCCTGCTCGGTGTCGGCGAGCACCACGCACCCGCCGGCCAGCAGCGGCAGGTACAGCTCCAGCACGGAGGGGTCGAAGGAGACCGTGGTCAGCGCGGCCACCCGGCTGCCGGCCGGCACCCGCAGCCGCTCCTGCATCGCGGTCAGGAACTCGGCCAGGTCGCGGTGTTCGACCATCACCCCCTTGGGGCGGCCGGTGGAGCCGGAGGTGTAGATGACGTACGCCAGGTCCCGCGGGTCCTGTGACGGTCGGACGAAGGCGGCCGGCTGCCCGGCGATCAGCGCGGCGTCGCCGTCCACCCGCACGGTGCGCCGGGTGGGGTGCGCCGCCAGGGCCGGCCGCCCGTTCAGCGCGTCCTGGCTGACCAGGACCGAGGCCGCGGTGTCGGCGAGCATGAACTCGATCCGCTCGTCGGGCAGTTCCGGATCGATCGGGACGTAGGCGGCGCCGGCGGTGAGCACCGCCAGCAGGGCGGTCAGCAGCTCGGGTCCGCGCTGCAGGAACACCCCGACCACCTCGCCGCGCCGCACGCCCAGCGAGCGCAGGTGGCCGGCGAGCCGGTGGACCCGGTCGGCCAGCTCGCGGTAGCCGAGCCGCTCGCCGGAGCAGAGCAGCGCCGGCGCCGCGGGGGTGCGGGCGACCTGGTCCTCGAAGAGCGTGACCAGGTCCCGCTCGGTCAGGGCCGGCGCCGGGGGAGTCCAGCGCTCCAGCAGCGCCCGGCGGTCGGGCCCGGGCAGGGTGCACCGGCGGGGGTCGGCGTGCGGATCGGCCACCAGGCCGGCCAGCACGTGCCGGTAGGTGCGGCCCAGCAGGTCGAGCGCGTCGGCCCCGATCCGCTCGGAGGAGGCCTCCAGGACGAGTACCCCGGGCAGCGTGGAGACCGAGAGGCCGAACTCGTTGGGCGTGCGGTCCTGCACGTCGTCCGAGTCGATGTCCTGCGCGGCCAGCACGTGCATGTCGGTGTAGTTGAAGAAGACGTCGACCAGCGGGCGGCCCCGGCCCCAGGCGCGCTGCATGGCGGGCAGCGGGTAGTGCCGGTGCGGCCACAGGGCCGTCTCCTCGGCGAAGACCGCCCGGGCCAGCTCCGGCCAGCTCGCCGCGTCCAGTGTGGCGGCGAACGGCACGGTGTTCAGGAACATGCCGCGGACCTGGTCACCGTCGACCGTCTCGGGCCGGGCGTTGCAGACCAGACCGGTGCTGAAGGCGGTGGTGCCCCGGGTACGGCCGCTGATCATGCCCAGGACCGTCAGGTGCGCGGCGAAGAGCACGCTCTTGAGCGGCACCCCGGCCTCGGTGGCCAGCGCGCGCAGGCCCGGCAGCAGGTCCCGGAAGTCGATCCGGGCCATCTGGTGCACCACGGCCGCCGCGGGCTGGGCGCCGGTCCCGTCGGCCTTTTGGCTGCCGGCCGCCCACCCCTCGGGCACCCGCAGCACGTCGAAGCGGGCCACCCGGTCGCGCCAGAACTCCTGGTCGGCCGGGCGGTCCAGCGCCTGCCGCTCCAGCGCGATCGAGTCCGCGAAGCGGGCCGCCGGGGGAGCGGGCGGCGCCGGGGGATGTCCGTCGCGGATCGCCCGGTAGTAGCCCAGCAGTTCGGCGACCAGCGAGTTCTGGCTCCAGCCGTCCAGGATGGCGTGCGCGTAGGAGACCGACAACTGCCAGTTCTCCTCATCCAGTTGGCAGGCGCCCAGGCGCAGCAGCGAGGGCCTCGCCAGCTCGAAGGGGGTGTGCTGCTCGCGGGTGGCGGCCGCGGCCAGCGCGGCCCGGCGGGCGGCCGGGTCGAGCCCGCGCAGGTCCTGGTGGGCCAGCTCGATCGTCGCGGTGGGGTGCACCAGTTGCAGCGGCTCGCCGTAGCCGGCCAGGTCGATCGAGGTGCGCAGGATCTCGTGCCGCCGGGCCAGCAGCGCGGCGGCGGCGCGCAGCGCGTCCACCGAGAACGGCGCGTCCTCGCGCACCGGGTAGAGCAGCGTGTTGAGGTACAGGCCGCGGTCGGCGCCGGCCAGCATCTCGTAGGCCATCCCGGCCTGCACCTGGGAGAGCGGGTAGGTGTCCACCAGGCCGGCCGGCAGGCGCTCGCGGTCGGCGGCGGTAAGCAGCTCGAACGGCGCCGGGGCGGCGGCCTGTTCGCTCGCGCCGCGGGGGGCGATCGCCTCGGCGAGCTCGGCGATGGTCTGGAAGCGGAACAGGTCCTGGACCGTCAGGTCCAACCCCTGCCGACGCAGCCGGCCCACCGTGCGGATCGCCCGGATGGAGTCGCCGCCCAGGTCGAAGAAGGTGTCGTGGACCCCGATCCGCTCGCTCTCCAGGGCCTGCGCCCAGGCCTCGGCGATCAGTTGCTCGACGGGGGTGCGCGGCGCGGTGTGGACGGCGGTGGAGCGCGGCGCGTCGGCGGCGGGCAGCGCGCGGTGGTCGACCTTGCCACTGGGGGTGAGCGGAAGCCGCTCCAGGGTGGTCCAGGCGGTGGGGATCATCGGCTCGGGCAGTTGCCGGCGCAGGTGGCGGCGGAGCGCGGTGGGGTCGGGCGCCGGACGGTCCGCGGCCGGCACCACGTGCGCGGTCAGCCGCTGGTGGCCGGGCGGGCCCTGGACGGTGACCACGGTGTCGGCCACGTCGGGGTGCGCGCGCAGGGCGGCCTCGACCTCGCCCGGCTCGATCCGGTGGCCGTTCAGCTTGACCTGCTGGTCGGCGCGGCCCAGGTAGCCCAGCGTGCCGTCGGGATGGTGCCGGGCCAGGTCGCCGGTCAGGTACAGCCGCTCGCCGGGGTGGTCGGGGTCGGGGTCGGGCACGAAGCGCTCGGCGGTCAGCGCCGGTCGGCCCAGGTAGCCGCGGGCGAGCTGCACGCCGGCCAGGCAGAGCTGGCCGGGCACGTTGACCGGCTGCGGCCGCAGGTCGCGGTCCAGCACGTGGGTACGGGTGTTGGCGACCGGCATGCCGATGGTGACCGGCTCACCCGGCAGGCAGCGCGCGGCGGTGACGTCGACGGAGGCCTCGGTGGGGCCGTAGAGGTTGTGCAACTCGGCGTGCCCGGTGGCCCGGTGGCCGTGGAAGGCGGCGGCCAGGTCGTCGGGCAGCGCCTCGCCGCTGCACAGCACGCGACGCAGCGGCGCGAGGGCGGCACCGTCGGGCAGCGCGGCGAGGAAGGCGCGCAGCATCGAGGGCACGAAGTGCGTGGTGGTGATCCGCTCGGCCGAGATGGTCTCGGCGAGGTAGCCGGGGTCGCGGTGGCCCTCCGGGCGGGCGACGACCAGCGTGGCACCGGTGATCAGCGGCCAGAACAGCTCCCAGAGCGAGACGTCGAAGCTGAACGGGGTCTTCTGCAGGACCCGGTCGTGAGGCTGGAGCCGGTAGGACTCCTGCATCCAGCGCAGGCGGTTGACGATGCCGCGGTGCGTGCTGACCACGGCCTTGGGGCGGCCGGTGGAGCCGGAGGTGTAGATGACGTAGGCGGCCCCCAGCGGGTCCACCCGCACCGGGGTCTCGTCCCGCTGATCGTCCGTGCCGTCCGTGCCGTCCAGGTCGCCCGGGTCGTCCGTGCCGTCCAGGTCGCCCGGGTCGTCCGTGCCGTCCAGGTCGTCCGGGTCGTCCAGCAGGACGACGCGGGCCCGGTGTTCCGGCAGCGTGGCGGCCAGCTCGGCGGTGGTCAGCACCACGGGCGCACCGGAGTCGGCGAGCATGTAGGCCAGCCGCTGCGCCGGGTAGCCGGGATCCAGCGGCAGGTAGGCGCCGCCGGCCCGCAGTACCGCCAGCAGGACCACCGGCAGCTCCGGCGCGCGGTGCAGGCAGACGGCCACCACGCTCTCCGGCCCCACCCCCGCCGCGCCCAGCCGCCGCGCCAGCCGCCGCGCGCGCCCGGTCAGTTCGCGGTAGCTCAGCTGCCGGTCCTCGAAGCGCACCGCGACCGCATCCGGACTGCGGTCCGCCTGCGTCTGGACCAGACCGTGCAGCACCTCCTCCCGCTCGCGCGGCACCGCCGTCCGGTTCCACCGCGTCAGCAGCTCGCGCTCCCGCGCGGAGAGCAGGGTGGCGCCGGTCACCACGGTCCGCGGTTCGCGGGCGACCGCGCCCAGCAGCGTCACGTAGTGCTCCGCCAGCACCGCCACGCTCTCGCGCCCGAACAGCGCGGTGGCGTACTCGACCACCCCGCGCAGCGAGCCGTCGGCCTGCTCGGTCAGGTGCAGCGTCAGGTCGAACTTGGCGCTGTGCCAGGGGATGGAGCGCTCGGTGGCGCTCATCCCCGCGCCGGCGAAGTCCAGGCCGTCGGCGGAGTTCAGCGCGAACATGGTCTGGAAGAGCGGGTTGCGCGACAGGTCGCGCTCGGGGGCGAGCTCCTCCACCAGGCGCTCGAACGGTACGTCCTGGTGCGCGAACGCGCCCAGCGCCGTCTCCCGCACCCGGTCCACGGCCTGCTCGAAGGTCGGTGCGCCGGACAGGTCGGTGCGCAGCACCAGGGTGTTGACGAAGAAGCCCAGCAGGTCGCGGACCTCGGCCCGACTGCGACCGGCCACCGGCGAGCCCACCGTGACGTCGGTGCGCCCGGCGTGCTGGGCCAGCAGCAGTTGGAAGGCGGCCAGCAGCACCATGAACGGCGTCGCCCCCCGGGCGCGGCCGAGCTCGGCCAGCGCGCGGGCGACCTCGGCGGGCACGGTGAAGGGCAGCGTGGCGCCGGCCGGGTCGAAGACCGGCGGGCGGGGCCGGTCACCGGTCAGCTCCAGTGCCGTGGAGCCCGCCAGCCGGGCGCGCCAGTAGTCCAACTGCCGCGCGGTGGCCGCCTCGCCGAGCGATCTGCGCTGCCAGGCGGCGAAGTCCGCGTACTGCACCGGCAGCGGAGCCAGCGGACTGGGCCGGCCCTGGGCGAACGCCGCGTACAGTGCCCCGAGTTCACGGGCCAGCACGCCGGTGGACCAGCCGTCGAAGGCGATGTGGTGCACGGTGAGCAGCAGGGTGTGGTGCTCCTCGCCGAACCGGGCCAGCCGCACCCGCAGCGGAGGGCCGGCGCCCAGGTCGAACGGCTCCCTGGCCTGACGGGCGATCAGGTCGGCCAGCTGGAGATCGCGTTCGGCCTGGCTGGGGCCGGGCAGCGGCAGCACGGCGAAGTCCAGCTCGCCGGCCGGATCCACCAGCTGCGCCGGCACCTCGTCCAGGGCCAGGTAGCGGGTGCGCAGCACCTCGTGCCGCGCCAGCACCTCCGCCAGCGCCCGGCGCAGCGCCGCGACGTCCAGCGGACCGCGCAGCTCCCAGCCGATCGGCACCACGTACTCGGCGGTGCCCGGGCGCAGCTTCTCCAGCAGCCAGAGCCGCTGCTGGGCGAAGGAGAGCGGTAGTGGTTCCTCGCGCGGCACCCGGGGCATCGTGGCGCCCAGCCGGGCGCCCTGGCCGCCGGCCCGCAGCAGGCTGTCGAGCAGCGCCCGCCGCTGGTCGCCGGGGCCGCTCACGGCGGGCTCGGTCACGGGTGTGTTCATGCCTCGTGCACCTGCGTCAACATCGACTCCACCTCTGCATCGGATAGTTGCGCGACATGCTCGGCGATCGCGCGATGGACCTCCTCGGCGAGCAGGGCGACGGTCGGCGCGTCGAAGACCGCGCGCACCGGCAGGTCGACGGGGAACCGTTCCTGCAGCAGCGCCACGATCTGGGTGGCCAGCAGGGAGTGTCCGCCCAGCTCGAAGAAGTCGTCGTGCACGCCGACCGACTCCAGGCCCAGCAGCTCGGCCCAGACCTCGGCCACCGCCTGCTCGACGGGGTTGCGCGGGGCGGGCGTGGGCCCCGCGCCGTCCCCGCCGGTGGTGGGCGCCGGCAGGGCCGCGCGGTCCACCTTGCCGTGCGCGGTCAGCGGCAGCCGGGTCAGCCGCACCCAGGCCGTGGGCACCAGGTACCCGGGCAGCAGCTCGCGCAGGTACTCCCGCAGAGGCGCGCCGATGGGCCCGTCCAGCGCCGGGGAGACCACGACGTGGCCCACCAGCTGCTTGTCCCCGGCCGCGGTCAGGTGCACGGTCACCGCGGCCGCCCGCACCTCGGGGTGGTTGCCCAACACGGCCTCGATCTCGCCGAGTTCCACCCGGTGACCGAGGATCTTGACCTGCTGGTCGGCCCGCCCCAGGAAGTGCAGGACGCCCCGCCCGTCCCGGCGCGCCAGGTCGCCGGTGCGGTAGAGCCGGGCGCCCGGCTCGCCGCCGAAGGGGTCCGGCACGAACCGCTGCGCGGTCAGCGCCGGCCGCCCCAGGTAACCGCGGGCGACCCCCGGGCCGCCGATCAGCAGCTCCCCGGGCACGCCGTCCGCGGCGGGCGCACCCTCCTCGTCCAGCACGTACGCGCTGCTGCCCTTGATGGCGGTGCCGATCGGCACGCTGCGCCGGGTCTCGGCCGCGCTGACCCCGCGCCGCGCACAGCAGATCGTCGTGCACTCGGTGGGCCCGTACACGTTGCTGACCTCCACCCCGAGCTCCAGCACCGCGCGCGCCTCGGCCGAGGGCATCACGTCGCCGCCCACCAGCACGTGGCGCAGGCCCGCCAGCGCCCGCGGCCCGGTGCGCACCACGTGGTGGAAGAGCCCGGAGGTCAGCAGCACCTGGGTCACCGCGTGCCGCCGCACCGCCTCCTCCAGGGTGGCCGCGGTCGGCACCCCCGGCGGCAGCACGGCCAGCCGGGCGCCGTTGCACAGCGCGCCCCACAGCTCGAAGGTCGCCGCGTCGAACGCCAGCGGGGCGAGCAGCAGCAGCACCTGCTCCGGGCCCAGGTCCGCGTAGCCGCCCTCCGCGACCAGGTGCAGCACGTTGCGGTGGGTGACCCCCACCCCCTTGGGGCGGCCGGTGGACCCGGAGGTGTACATCACGTACGCCAGGTCGTCCGCCGCCACCTCCAGGGGCGGTGCGGTGGTGGGCTGCGCCGCCGCGCTCGACCAGTCGGGCGACATCGGCACGGTGTGCGGCCCGCCGGCGTCGGCGAAGCGCTGCGCGAACGGCGGCTGGACGACCAGGACCTGCGCCCGGGAGTCGGCGAGCATGAACGCCAGCCGCTCCGCCGGGTACTCCGGGTCCAGCGGCAGGTAGTGGCCCCCCGCCTTGAGGACCGCCAGCAGCGTGATCACCACCTCCGGCCCCCGCTGCGCGCAGACCGCGACCGGGACCTGCGGCCCCACCCCGTTCGCGCGCAGCAGGTGGGCCACCTGGTTGGCCCTGGCGTCCAGTTCGGCGTAGGTCAGCCGCCGGTCGCCGAACTCCAGGGCCACGGCGTGCGGTGCTGCGAGCGCCCGTCGGGTGAACCGCTCGTGCACGCACCGCTCGGGCAGCGGAGCCGTGGCGCGGCCAACCTCGGTCCTCATGCGATCCGGCTCGCCTGCTCCATGCGCCGACGCAGGCTGAGCGGACGCATGTCCGTCCAGATCACGTCGATGTGCGCCAGGCATGCCTCGCGGGTGCCCTCGGTGCCCTCCCGGCTCCAGCCCAGCGGGATCTCCCGCTCCGCGAGCCAGATCGAGTACTGCTCCTCGTCGTTGCGGACCACGTAGTAGGTGCGCTCGTCGGTGTCCTCGTCGGCCATGTCGCTCTCCTCCCGCTCTGCGTGCCCGGCGGTGCTCCGCCGGCTTCGTGGAGGAAGCCTGGCCCGCGGCACGGGGGCGGCCATAGGGAAGAACCGGCGCAGTCGCGCTGCGCGCAGGACTGCCGGTCCTTCTCTTCTGCCCACCGCACCGCGGCGCGCAGGCTGACCCCATGTCAACGGCCGGGCCGCCCACCGAGGCGGCGATCGTGCACGGGGTGCGCCTCTCGCTCACGCAGGCCGTGGTCACGGTGGCGGGCGCGGGCGGTCGCCCCCTCGCCCCCGCAGGGGTGCTGCGCACCCTCGGGGACCTCGGCGTGCCGCTCGGTGCGATGGCGTTCGCTCCGGCGGGCGGCGCGCTGGTGTTCACCGTCGCCCGGATGCGCGCCCCCCTGGTGGACGCGGCGCTGCGCGCGGCGGCCGGCCGGCTCGGCATCGGCCGCCCGGTCCTGGACACGGACGCGGCGGAGCTGACCCTGCACGGCGCCGGCCTGCGCAGCGCCCCCGCGATCGTGGCGACCTTCTGCGAGGCGCTGGCCGGCGCGGGCGTCGGCCTGGACCTGCTGTCCCAGCAGAGCCGGCGGATCTCGGTGGTCTGCGGACCGGCGCGGGCGCGGGCCGGGGCCCGGGCGCTCTGCGCGGCGTTCGAGGACGGCCTGCTCGACCCGCCGGCGGAGCCCCGCCGGCTTGCCGAGCCCTGCCCACCCGCTGAGCCCTGCCCGCCCGCCGAAGCGCACCCGCCCGGCGCGGTGCGCGCAGGACTGCCGGTCCTTCTCTTCTGCGCCGCGGCGCCCCGGCGGGAGGCTGGCCGCACGCCGGCGACCGGCCCGCCCGGGCATCCGGTGGCGCCCGCCGAGGCCGGCGCCGCCCGCCGGAGCCGGACCTGACCCCACTCCCGCTGCTCACCGTCGAGCAGCGCACGGAAAGGATCACCCATGCCCCTCCAGCACGACGGGCCCACCGCGCTGCGCGAGTGCCCACCGTCCGAGGACCACTCCCTCTTCGAGACCATGGAGGCCGAGGTCCGGCTCTACTGCCGGAAGTTCCCGGTGGTCTTCGAGCGGGCCAAGGGCGCCGAACTCTTCACCGAGGACGGCCGGGTGTTCCTCGACTTCTTCTGCGGCGCGGGGACCCTCAACTACGGGCACAACCCCGAGCCGATCAAGCGCCGGCTGGCCGACTACCTGGCCGCCGACGGGATCACCCACGGGCTGGACATGTTCACCGTCGCCAAGCGGGAGTTCCTCACCCGGCTCGACCAGGTGGTGCTGCGCCCGCGCGGCCTCGACTACAAGGTCCAGTTCTGCGGCCCCACCGGCACCAACGCCGTGGAGGCCGCGCTCAAGCTGGCCCGCAAGGTCACCGGGCGCCGCGGGTTCGTCTCGTTCACCGGCGCCTTCCACGGCATGTCCCAGGGCTCGCTGGCCGTGACCGGCAGCCGGCGCGCCCGACAGGCCGGCGGCGTGCTCGCCCAGGAGGTCACCTTCGTGCCGTTCGAGGACGGCCCGTTCGGGAGCTTCGACTCCATCGACTACCTCGACCGGATGTTCGCCGACCCCTCGTCGGGCGTGGACCTGCCGGCGGCCGTCATCGTCGAGCCGGTCCAACTGGAGGGCGGCGTCTACCCCGCCTCCGGTGACTGGCTGCGCCGGCTGCGCGACCTGACGCAGCGCCACGGCATCCTGCTGATCGCCGACGAGATCCAGTCCGGCTGCGGGCGCACCGGCACCTTCTTCGCCTTCGAGCAGGCCGGCATCGTGCCGGACCTGGTCACCCTCTCCAAGTCGATCGGCGGCTACGGCCTGCCGCTCTCGCTGGTGCTGCTGCGGCGCGAACTCGACGTCTGGGAGCCGGGCGAGCACACCGGCACCTTCCGCGGCAACCAACTCGCCTTCGTGGCGGCCACCGCGGCCTGGGACTACTGGGAGCAGCCCGAATTCCTCAGCGACCTGGCGGCCTCCTCCGAGCGGCTGCGGGCCTTCGGCGCCGACGTCGCGCAGGCGGTGCCCGGCACCGTGGTGCGCGGCCGCGGCATGGTGCTGGGCCTGGACCTGGCCGCGGTCGGCGGCGCGGCGCGGGCCGAGCGCGTCCAGCGGTCCTGCTTCGAGCACGGCCTGATCGTCGAACTGGCCGGCCGCCACGACGAGGTGGTGAAGGTGATGCCCCCGCTGGTGATCGACCGGGTCCGCCTGGAGCGCGGCCTGGCCGTGCTGCGCGAGGCCGTCACGGCGGGGTGGGCGCGGTGAGGGCCCGGCGCCACCTGATCTCCGTCGACGACCTGCCCGACGAGGACCTGGACGCGCTGGTCCGCCGCGGCGCCGAGTTCGCGGCCGGCGGGGCCGAGCGGGACCGGCCGCTGCGCGAGCACGTGGTGGGGATCCTCTTCCGCCGCACCTCCACCCGCACCAGGACCGCCTTCTCCGCCGGCGCGCTGCGCCTGGGCGCCCAGGTCATCAGCTACGGCCCCGACGACCTCCAGGAGAACACCGGTGAGAGCGTCGAGGACACCGCCCGGGTGCTCTCCGGGATGCTGGACGTGCTGGTCGCCAGGACCGCGGCCAGCGAGGCCGAGCTGCGGGTCTTCGCCTCCCAGCAGCGGATGTCGGTGGTCAACGCGATGAGCGAGGCCGAGCACCCCACCCAGGCGCTGGCCGATCTGACCACGCTGCTGGGGCACTTCGGCCGGATCGAGGGGCTGCGGGTGCTCTATGTCGGCGAGGGCAACAACACCGCCTCGGCGCTGAGCCTGGCGCTGTCCCGCTTCCCCGACACCGAACTGCACCTGCGCACCCCCGAGGGGTACGGACTGCACCCGCGCTACCTGGAGCAGGCCGCGCTGAGCGCCAAGGACCGGGGCGGACACGTCGAGCAGCGGCACGACATGACGGCCCTGCCGAGCGTCGACGTCATCTACACCACGCGCTGGCAGACCACCGGGACCACCAAGGCCGACCCCGACTGGCGCACCGCGTTCGCGCCCTTCCAGGCCGACGAGGCGCTGCTGGCCACCAGCCCGGAGGCGGTCTTCCTGCACGACCTGCCCGCGCACCGGGGCGAGGAGGTCACCGCGGCGGTGCTGGACGGGCCCCGCAGCCTGGCCTTCGAGCAGGCGCAGAACAAGTACCACAGCGCCCGGGCCGTCCTGGAGTGGTGCACCGGCGGGCCGCGCTGACACGCCGGGTGGGTGCGGGCGACCTGCGGCCGACAGGCCCTGGCCGCCCGGCACCCGCCGGCGCTCACCCGTGGCTCGGGCGCCGCCCGGCGGTGGCTCAGGCGTGCAGCCAGCTGAGGGTGAAGTTCCCGCCGCTGACGCCGGAGTTGGCGGTCAGCGGGGTGTTGCCGCGCTCGACGCTGGTGGCGTTCAGGGTGCCGGCGCTCGCGAGCGGGCTGCCGTTGGCCGTCACGCCGGTGAAGTTGATCGCCCCGAACTTGGCGACGGCGGGGATGTTGCTGCCGAGGTCCTCGACGATCGCCTCCGCGGAGGAGAGTTGGTCGCTGCCGGACTTCTTGTAGGTCTTGGTCCACCCCTGGGTGGTGTCGGACTCGGTGAGCGTGAACGAGGTGCCGCTGACCGAGACCGAGGCGGTGATGTGGTCGCCGGCCCTGACCGTCTCGGTGAAGTAGATCGAGTTGGCCGGGTACATCTCCACCCAGGGGAAGTAGCCGGCGACGCCGTTGGTGCAGTCCTGGTCGAAGCCTATCTGCTCGACGGTGCTCGAACTCCAGCCGTCGAGACCGATCCACGGCGAGACCGCGCTGTTCCTGGCGGTCGAGCAGTCGAGCGCCGGGACGTTCCAACTGCCGCTGACCGAGGTGAACTTCTGGCCGGTGACGGCGTAGCCACCCCAGATCTGGTTGCTGTGCGGGAGGTGGTCGTAGTGCGGGAACGCGCCGCCCGCGGAGGTGGCGGCGGTGGCCGGAGCGGCGGCGGCCAGCGCCGCGGTGAGCAGGGCGGACGTGATGCCGGCCAGGGCGGTGAGGGCGCGATGTCCGTGGACCGTCATGTGGTTTCCTCCGGTGGGGGTGCGTGCGGGGGCCGTGCGGGGGTGGGGGAGCCGACGCCGCGCCGGTCGCCCCGGCCGGAAGGCGCGCGGTGCGCCAGGGGGCACAACACGTCTTCTGCCGCGGCGACTTCGCGATCCTGCTGCGCGCTTCGAAAGGTAGGCGACCCGTTTGCGGTCGCACAAGAGTGCGTACCGCCCGGCTTCGCCCCCGCCCCCTGCGCCCCGCCCGCCTCACCCCACCCGCCGCCGGGCCCCGCTCAGGCCTGGGCCGGCGCCGCCTGGCGGATCTCGGCCCGGGCGAGCCCACCGGGAGCGAAGACCGCGGCGGCGATCCGCAGCTGCGGCGGCAGCGCCGACCACACCTCCGCCAGCAGGTCGCCGGCGCTCCCCGCGGTCGTCCCGACCTCGGTGAACGGATCGCCGGTGGCGACCTGCCGCCCGTCGGAGCGGTACGTCGTCATCAACACCCCCTCCCCGGGCGCCGGTTCGCCGATCCGCAGGGTCAGCCGGTCGGTACCGGTACGCCGCCCCGCACTGCGCCGGGCGGCCCCGAACCAGATCCGGTCACCCGCCCGGCCGTCGACGACCACGGTCAGCCGCGGCGTGAAGATCGGCGGGTCCGGCTCGTAGTCCAGCCCGTCCAGCGCCACCGCGGGCGGCTGCTCGCCGGCCAGCCGGTCGGCCACGGTGGCCACCTGCTCGCCGTTGCCGAAGACCAGCCACGGCCCGCTCTGCCGGGCGGCGACGTAGTGCCGCAGGTGGTCGTGCCCGCGCGCGTCCGAGGGGGCGACGACCAGCTCGCCCGCGGGCGTGCGGTGCAGCGTGCGGGCCCGCGAGGCCGGGCTGCGCCCGGTCAGGAAGTAGACGCCGAGGGCGGAGCCGTCGGTCGTCCGGCACCAGAGCACGCCGCGCCCCGGGTAGTGATGCTCCGTCAGTGCTCGGTTCAGCTGCTTCACCGTGGTCGGCACCCCTCCGCCTGCAGTGGCCCCGCCTCCCGGGGCCGAGGATGATCATCCAATCGGATCGGTGGCGGGCCGGTGTCGGTGGGGTCCTGCCTCCTGGTGCCCCAGGGGGTACCGCGGGCCGGCGACCGAGGGGGTGGGGCCGGTCCGCGGTGGCTGTCCGCTGCTGCCTACGGCGCGGGCTGCGGCTGGGTGACGCAGTGGATGCCGCCGCCGCCCGCACCGACGTTGTCGATGTTGAGCTGCTCGACCACCCGGCCGGGGAAGAGGTTCTGCAGCGCGGCCTTGGCGGCCGCGTCGGCGCTGGTGTCGCCGAACTGCGCCGAGATCACCGCGCCGTTGCAGACGTAGTAGTTGGCGTAGGAGCCGACGAAGGTGGTGCTGGTGGAGCGGATGACGTTGTAGTTGGGACCGCCGATCTTGGTTGCCGCGATCGCGTGGCCCTGCGCGTCGGCCGTCCCGTTGAGGAGGGTGTACTGGCTGATCGCGTCGGTGTACCAGGCGTCGTGCGGGTCGGTGGAGTTCGGCTGCTGGACGACCGCGCGGCCCTCGGTCAGGAAGCGCGAGGTCGCGTCGACGTGGTCGTTGGTGATGTCCTGCCCGGCGACCCCGTTGAACCAGATCACCTTGGCGGCGCCGTAGGCGGCGCACATCGCGGCCTCGATCTGGGCCTGGCTGAGGGAGGGGTTGCGCTTGGGGTCGATGATGCTGCTCTTGGTGGCCATCAGCGTGCCGGCGCCGTCGGTCTCGATGGCGCCGCCCTCGCTGACCAGACCCGCGGCGGTGAAGGGGACGCCGAGGTAGGCGGCGACCCGGCCGGCGAGCAGCGCGTCGTTGGCGTGGGTCTGCTGGTTGCCCCAGCCGTTGAAGTTCAGTCCGATGGCGTCCAGGCCCCCGGCGCCGTCGGTGCGGAAGACCGGACCGGAGTCGCGCATCCAGCAGTCGTTGACGGGGATCGCGACCACCGTCACGCGCGCCGCGTTGCAGGCCTTCTTCGCGGCCGCGACGCTCGCGGAGTTGGCGCAGACGTAGACGTCCTCGTACTTCGCGATGGTGTTGGCGATCCGCGCGATGTCGCCCTGGATGCCCGCCAGGGACGGGCCGCCGCGCCCACCGCTGCCGCTCCTGCCGGTCCAGATGGTGGGGTCGTCGGGCCAGGCCATCCAGGTGCGGGTGTGCGGGACGCTGTCGAGCGGTACCGCGAGGGCGCCGGTGCCGCCGGTGGGAGTCGGGGTGGGGGTGGGCGTCGGGGTGGGGCTGGGGGTGCAGCCGGGCGTGTCGGCCCGGGCGACCTGGGAGGTGCCGCTGTTGGCGGCCCACACCACGCCGACGGTGGTGGCGCCGGCTATCGCCAGCAGGCTGCGGCGGTCGACCCCCACGCCGGACGCGGCCGGTCTGCCGGCGCGGACCTTCGGCCCCACCCGGTCGCGTCGGTCGTTCTCGTCGTTCCGGTCGTTCAGATCGTTCTGATCGTTCATCAAGGGCTCCTCGTCCCTGGGCGGCGGGGACTTCCGCCGGTGGGCCGGACGCTATAACTGACCAAGCGCTCGGTCAAGAAGTTGCGCGAGGTCAATCCGCCGACGGAGACCGGGGGAGCGGGGGGGGAAGGGGTGGCCGAGCGGGCTCAGTCCGCCATCGCGTGGCGCTCGGCGCGGATCCCGAACGCCGCCGTGCAGGTGAGGCCGGCCGCGATGATCCCCTCGGCCCAGAAGAAGGCGACGTAGTCCATCAGGCAGCCGATCGGCGGCGAGCCGGGCGCGGCGTTGCGCAGCCCCACCAGGGCGAACAGGGTGGCGGCCATCCAGCCCAGGGCGGGCCAGACGAGCCCCTGCCGCTTGCGGATCAGCACCTCCGCGCCGCCCAGGACCGCCAGCGCGAGCGCCCACATCGCCGCGATCATGAACCAGGCCAGGATGAACGTGCTGCGCGACCTGCTGACCCTGGCGTCCAGCACGGTCAGCTCGCCGACGGCGCCGGTGTCGGCGTCGGGGCGGACCACGAAGAACGGGTCGGCGTCGGTGAACATCAGGGTCACCGGGACCGGCGTGCCGTGCTCGGAGGCCTCCCAGCCGACCGAGAGCCGGTAGTGGTCGAACGGGTAGTCACTGGCCGTGCCGCCGAACATCCCCACCGCGAGCGCCTGCGTCTGGGCGGCCTGCCCCGCCGTGACGTGCAGCGTGGTCGTCGTCAGCGAGGTGACCGTCACGTCGACGGCCCGGGTGAACTCCAGCGAGTCGGGCGCGGCGGCCAACGTGCCGTGCGGGACCAGCACCGTGTAGAGCGTCAGCTCCTGGTTGGTGGCGCTCACCTCCTGCGAGACGACCTGCGCCTCCACCCAGGCGGCAGCCGTGGTGCCGCCCAGCTGCCGGCTCTCCTGGCGGCTGTCGCGCTCGTTGAGGTAGAGCGCGATCCCGGTGCCCACCAGCGCCGCGATCAGGCCCAGCACGAGGAAGCTGCGCACGCCCCGGCGGCGCGGGCCGGCGCTCGTCACCGCGTCACCGGGTCGAGGAGGCGGCCGCGTCGGTGGCGGGCTGCTGCTGGGTCGAGCAGTGGATGCCGCCGCCGCCCGCGGCGATGGCGTCGATCGGGACCTGCACCACCTTGCGGCCGGGGTGCAGGTCGGCCAGGGTCGAGGCGGCCCGGTCGTCGGCCGCCTGGTCGCCGAAACGCGGCACGATCACCCCGGAGTTGACGACGTAGTAGTTGAGGTAGGTGGCCAGGAAGTCCTTGCTCTGGTTCTGGAGCTGGTTGAAGTCCGGTTCGGTGATCTCGACCACCCGCAGCTTGCGGCCCTTGGCGTCGGTACTCGCGTTGAGCACCGCCAGCGCCTGGTCGGAGGCCTGGGACCAGATGTTCGGGGGAGTGTCGGGAGCCGGCCGGTGCAGGACGACCACGCCCGGCTCGGCGAACCGGGCCAGCGCGTCGACGTGGCAGTCGGTGATGTCCTGCCCGGCGACCCCCGCGAGCCAGATGACCCGCTGCACCCCGAGCAGGTCCTTCAGGGCGGCCTCGATCTCGTCGCGGCTGCGGCCCGGGTTGCGGTTCTCGTTGACCAGCGAGCTCTCGGTGGCCATCAGGGTGCCCTCGCCGTCGACCTCCAGCGCACCGCCCTCGGCCGTGATCGGCGCCTGGACGCGCCGGATGCCGTACTTCTGCAGGAGGGCGGCCGCCACCTGGCTGTCGTTCGCGTGCGTCTGCTTGTTGCCCCAGCCGTTGAAGTTGAAGTCCACGCCCGCCAGGTCCCGCCCCGAGGTGACGAAGGTCGGCCCGGTGTCGCGGGCCCACAGGTCGTCCACGGCCAACGGGACGACCTCGACCGAGGACCCGCACTGCTGCTGGGCCTGGTCGCTCTGGTCCGGCCGGGCCATCAGTACGACCGGTTCGAACTGCGCGACGGTCTGCGCCACCTGCGCGATGTCGTTGCGGACGGCGGGCAGTTGGTCGCCCCACACCTCCTCCAGGGCCGGCCAGGCCATGAAGGTGCGGGTGTGCGGCATCCACTCGGCGGGCATCGCGAACCGCGCCGCGGGCGCCGGCGCGGTCGTCCCCGCCCGCCCGCCCCGCCCCCCCCCCCCCGG
>NZ_BAAALF010000019.1:38407-67721 GCF_039528135.1 Kitasatospora nipponensis
CGCGACCCGCGCCGCGCCGGCCGGCTCGGTCGAGAGCCCGCTCGCCGGTCCGCTCGCCGCCGAGGCCGGCCCCGACGCCGGCTCCGCGGGGGAGGACGAACAGCCGGCGAGCAGCGCCGAGGCGGCGAGACCCGGTCCCGAACGCAGGAGCGTGCGGCGGGAGATCTGGAGGTGGCGCATGGAGTCCCCGACATCCTGTGCCGGTCGGTCCCGGCGGGTGATGTCCGACAGTAGGGTCCGACGTCCCGGGCCACCGGCGCCCGACCCGCCGCCGTTCGGGTGAGGCACGGCCGGGGCCACCGGGTCACGGGGCCGCCGGTCCGGCCGGGCGATCCGTTCGATAGGTTGGGCGCCGGGCGGTGACGCGACGTCCCCGCCCGGACGGCGCAGTCCCGACGCCCCCGTCCCCGTCCCCGGACCCGTACTTGTAGGAGGCTCCCCGCATGGCCGGCCAGGTCCCGCACCAGCTGTTCTCGTACGGCACGCTGCAGTCGCCGCAGGTCCAGCTCGCCCGCTTCGGCCGGCTGCTGCAGGGCCGGCAGGACGCCCTGCCGGGCTTCCGGCTGACGATGATCCAGATCACCGACCCGGAGGTGATCGCCGCCAGCGGCACTGACCGCCACCCGCTGGTGATCGCCTCGCCCGACCCGGCCGACGCCGTGGCCGGGAGCGTCTTCGAGATCACCGACGAGGAGCTGGCCTCCGCCGACGCCTACGAGGTCGACGACTACGCCCGCTCCGAGGTCGCCCTCGCCTCCGGCACGAGGGCATGGGTCTACCTGGCCGCCCAGGCCTGAGGGATTGCGGGAAGGGTGGGTCCCGGAGCTCGGCCGACGGACGGATCCCGTGGACCGGGAGGATCGCGACGCGGCATGATGAGCGCGTGCTCCCTCCCCGACTGACGTGGTGCGACCCCCGCCCCGTCCCCAGGTTCAACCTTCAGGAACCGGTCACGCTCGTTGTCCGTGACCCGGACTTCCACGAGCCCACCGATGAGGACGACTGCACCACCGTCGGGTACTTCTGCCAGTCCCATGACGGCCCGTACCGCGGTGACGCATGCCGCGGCGGGCCGACCCACCGCATCGCCCTGGACTGCGGGGAGCACGGGCTCGAGGCCGTCTGGCCGGACGATCGGATGCTCATGCTGCCGGAGGGGTTCACCCCGCCGTTGAACGACGAGCAGTTGGCCTGGATGCGTTCGGCGGAGCACGCTCCCTAGGAGGCGAGGGGGCCGGGGCCCCGACCTGCCGACTCCCGGTCGCGGCGCGCGACCGGGGTGGTGGGGTCAAGCCAGGTCCAGCAGCTGCTCGTAGAAGCCGCCGAAGCCGCCCGCCCGGTCGACCAGGTGGAGTTCCAGGATCCAGTGGCAGAGCCGACCCGTGCGGTCGGTGCGCCGCAGCGGTGTGTCGTTCTCGGGCGTGATGTAGGACGTGGCCTCGGCGCCGTCGTTGGTCTCGTGCGGGAACTCGCCCACCAGGTGACCGGCGTGCCAGATGCCGATGCTCCAGCCCGCCTCGGTGGCCGGCCGGTCGACCTCGGCGTACAGCCGGCCGCCGGTGATGTCCGGGTCGGCGGCGAACGCGGCTCGCCCGGCGTCGAAGATGCGCGGCAGGTCCCGCACGAGCCGGTGCTTGGCGGGATCGTCGCCGAAGACGTAGCTGCGGCCGAAGTCGGCCTCGTACGCCTCGAAGATCGGGCCGAAGTCGGCGAAGGCGAGGTCGCGGATCAGGTCGCTCGCCTCCCGTTCCCCGACCCCGGGCAGCACCAGCTTGCGCGCGGTCTTCGGCCTCGCCACCGCAGGCGTCCGTCTCGCCTGACCTCCTGCGCGTCAGTCCGGCAGCCAGTGCAGGTCGTGCGCCAGGGTTTTGGCGACGGCACGGATGCGGCGGTGCAGCGGCGACGGCTCGCGTGGGAGGACCAGGTGGATCGTCAGGCTGGGCGCGCCTCGCAGCGGGCGCCAGGTGAGACCGGCCGGTTGGGCCGTGGCCGCGGCTTCTCCGGCCGGGGCGAGGGTGACCCCGTCGCGCAGGTCGCGCTGAGACATGTCGAAAGAGACTGCGGGCGTGTGGAATCGGGGGTGCGGTCGGGTGTCCCGGAACAGTGCGGACAGCTGATCGTGGATCACGGGGTTGGCCGCACGGTCCGGGAGTCGCAGCGGATACGCGGCCGCGTCGGCGATCTCGATCTCCGGGTGGTCGGCCAGCGGATGGTGCCGCGCCAGCTGGACCCCGACGCGCGCACGGCGCAGCAGGAACCGGCGCACGCCGCGGCCCGGCTGTTCACCACGGGTGATCCCGGCATCGAGGCGGCCGTCGGCGACCGCGGGGGAGATCTCCGGTGTCGCCATCGGGACCGCGCCGACCTCGAGTCCGCTGTTGTCGCGCATCAGCCTGTCCACCAGGGCCGGTGCCGTCTCGGCCCCGGCGCTGAGGCTGTATCCGATGCGCAGCGTGCCCAGTTCACCGGACGCCGCGCTCCGGGCGGTGTCCCATGCCCGGTCCAGTGCCGCGAGCGCGGGCGGCGCTGACTCCGCCAAAGCCGCGCCGGCCGTGGTCAATACGACGCTGCGCGTGTTGCGGATCAGCAGGGCCGTACCGAGTTCGGCCTCCAACCGGCGCATCCGGGCGCTGAGCGCGGGCTGTGCGACGCCGATCCGTGCGGCCGCGCGGGTGAAGTTCAACTCCTGCGCCAGTACCAGGAAGTACCGAAGGCTCACCGTGTCCGGCGCCACGTGACCTCCCCGCCGACTGATAACGATCCGTTCTGAGCCTATCCCGTACCGGTCTTTCCCTGGACCGCATGTCAGGCCCTAGCCTGCGCAGATGACCATTCAACCGACCGTGGTACCCCTCACCGGGATCGATCGATCTGCCTGTCAACTCGACGTCGGACGTGCCCGGCCGAACGCAGGAGGTTTCCGTGGCTAAGGGCTACTGGGTCAGTGTCTACCCCGCCATTGCCGACCCCGAGAGGCTGACTGCCTACGAGAAGCTGGCCGGTCCGGCCGTCCGGGCCGGGGGCGGGCGCCTCCTGTCCCGCGGCGGTCGGGTCGTCGCCCACGAGGCCGGAATCACACAACGCGTCGTTATGATCGAGTTCGACAGCTTTGAACAGGCCGTCGCGGCGTACGAGAGCGAGGCATACCAGAAGGCGCTGGTGGCCCTCCCCGGCGGCGTCGAGCGCGACTTCCGCATCATCGAAGGCATCGACTGACCGGCGGGCCCGGCCATCGCCGAGCATCCGTCACCTGACACGCGCAGGGTGCCGAACGACGGCCGTCGCCGGACCGGCCGGGCGCCGCCCGCGGCCGTGCGGTCCACCGGCCGTGGTGCCGGGTCAAGCCCGCGATCTGCTCGACGAACGTCCGCCTGCCGCACGGCGGGCCGACGCAGCCGAAGCGCCGGTGAACGGTCCCGGGCTCAGCCGGTCAGCAGACTCAGGGTGAGCGCGGCGAGTCCGGCCTCGAGCTGCTCGTCGTCGGGCGCGGCCGCGCGGCGGAAGCCCTGGGAGGCGAGCAGCGAGAGCAGCCACCAGGCCGCCGTGGCCGGGTCGAGGTCGGACCGCACGCTGCCGTCCCGCTGGCCCTGGGCGATCAGTTCGGCGAACACCTCCGCCACCGCCCGGTTCGCCTCCCGGGCGGCCTGCGCGACGGTCGGGTCGGCGGTGAGCGCCATCGCGTCGGAGAACAGCACACCGAGGGTGCCGCGGGCGTGCACCTGGCTCAGGTGGTCGGGGGCGAGGAACCGGGCCAGCCAGTCACCGACCGACCCGCTCGTGGCGGCCCACTGGCGCAGCATCAGGACGGTGCGACGGGTGGCGTCCTCGAGGACGGCGGAGAAGACGGCGGCCTTGGAGCCGAAGTTCTGGAAGACCACCGGTTCGCTGACGCCGACCCGCCCGGCCACGTCGGACATCTTGGCGCGCTGGTAGCCGGTCTCGGCGAAGACCTCGGTCGCCGCGGCGAGGATCGAGGCCTTGCGCTCGGCGGCGCTCAGACGGGTCCGGCGGGGGCCCGGGGCTGGGGTGGGTGCTGGCACGCCCCCAGTCTAGTGGGCCTTGCGGAATAACTTAGTCGCAGCTAAGTTGAAGCTACTTAGTCATGACTAAGAAAGGTGGGCCCATGGAGCTCGCACGATTCCTGCACGGCAGTCCCGACCACCGCACCGCCGGCGCGACCATCACGCACGGCCGCGCCTACGAGGTGCTCAGCGCCACCTTCTTCCTGGGCCGACGACGGGCCGTCTTCACCCGGCTCGCGCAGCTCAGCGGCGCCCGACCCGGGGACCGCGTCCTGGACGTGGGCTGCGGCACCGGCTACCTCACCCGGGCGATGGCCCACCAGGTCACCGCCACCGGTTCGGTCCTGGGCGTCGACCCCTCCGCGGACGTCGTCGCCCACGCGCGGCGCCTCGCCGCCGGACTGACCCACTGCACCTTCGCCGACGGGATCGCCGAGGACCTCGACGCCGCCGACGGCCACTACGACGCGGTGGTGACCAGCCTGGTGATCCACCACCTGCCCGAGCCGCTCCGCGAGCGGGCGCTGGCCGAGATGATGCGGGTGCTGCGCCCCGGCGGACGCGTCCTGGTGGCCGACTTCCGTCCCCCGAAGGGCCGGATCGGCCGCCACCTGGTCGGTGCGGTCACCGGACCCGCGATGGAGCACAACCCGGTCCACCTGCTCGAACCCCTGGTCCGCGGTGCCGGTTTCGCCGACGTCGAGACCGGCGACCTGCCGCTGATCCGCTACGTGCGGGCCGTCAAGCCGGCGCCCGCCCGATGAGCGCCGGACGGGCGGGGGCCGGACCGGTGGGCGGGCGACCGCTGCGGGTGCTGGCGATCGTCCTGGTGCCGACGGGCCTGGGACTCCACCTCTGGCTGGGCAGCAGGGTCGGTCTCGCGCTCGCGGCCGTCGGCGCCCTCAGCCACCTGGCGGCGGGCGTGCTGGGCCGACGATGGCTGCGCGGCCGGCAGCGCTGAACGGCGGTGCTGAACGGGGGCGCTGAACCGGGGCGCTGAACCGGGCGCGGCGCGGTCGACGGGCTCGGTCCGGTGAGCCCGGCAGCCCTGCCGTGCCGCGTCCGGGTCACTCGCCCAGATCGGCGCGGACGGCGCGCAGCGCGGCCACCGGGTCGTCCGCCCGGGTGATCGCGCGGCCCACGACGACCTGCGTGGCGCCCGCGGCGAAGGCGGCGGCCGGGGTGTCCGTCCGCGCGTGGTCGCCGCGGGTGGATCCGGGCAGCGTGGGCCCGGGCAGCGTGACCCCGGGCGTGACGATCAGCGCATCGGGTCCCAAAGCGCCCCGCAGCGCGGCGACTTCCCGCGGTGAGGCGATCACGCCGTGGCAGCCGGCGCGGTCCGCGAGGCGGGCCAGGCGCAGCACCTGGGCGTCGGTCGAGGACTCGATGCCGACCTCGCGCAGATCGGACTCCGTCATGCTGGTCACGACGGTCAGGGCGAGTACCCGCAGCTGCGGGAAGTCGCGGGCCGCCTCCACCGCGGCCGCCATGACGGCGCTGCCGCCCATGCCGTGGACGGTCACCAGGGACACCCCCAGCGCGCCCGCGGCGCGGACCGCGCCGGCGACGGAGTTCGGGATCTCGAAGAGCTTGAGGTCCAGGAACACCTCCTTGCCCCGGGCGACCAGTCCCGCCACGAGGTCGGGGCCGGCCGCCGTCAGCAGCTCCAGCCCGACCTTGTAGAACCCGCACTCCTCGCCCAGCCGATCGACGATCCCTTCCGCCGCACGACGGTTGTCGACGTCCAGGGCCACGATGATCCTGCTGGTGGAGTGCATGCCTCCATGATCGCGCACTGCGCCGGCCGGCCCGCGGCCGGGTCTCACCCGAGCAGCGGGAACGAGGCCCGGGCCTGCCAGGCCGTGCCGTCGTGGACCAGCAGCTCCACCGAGGCGACGCGCGCGGTGACCGGGAGCAGCGCGCCGACGCCCGCCTCGACCTCGTCCAGCACGGCGCCGTCCTCGTGCTGGGCCAGGGTCAGGTGCGGGACGTTGTCGTCGAACCGGCCACCGAAGGGCGGTGCCTCCGGCCAGCGCTCGACGATCGCTTCGGTGAGCCGGCGGAAGGGCAGGTCCGGCTCGGGCACCAGGAAGAGGACCCCGGGGAAGCGCTCGCAGCGGGCGAACCGCACCTCGAAGGCCGGGTGGGCGGCCACGGTCCCGGCGAGGGCGGCGTGGACGGTGGCGTCCAGCCGGCTCTCGTCGAGGAAGGGGAAGAGGACGGTCACATGGGCTGGCACACCGGCCCGGGCGGAGGGGTCGAGCCGCTCGCGCCAGGCGCGGACGGCGGGCTCCCCCGCCGGGATCCGGACGACGAGCCCGCTCTGTCCTGCCTGGAACCGGTCGGTGCCGTGCCCGGCCGTGGGAGAGGTGACCGGCGGTGGTATCGGTGGGGTGACTGACATGGTTGACATGATGTCAGGGGGCGGCCCTGGAGGGCGCCCGCCCGCCGGCCGCGGCTACCGCAGAGGGACGGTCACCAGGACCGTCGTCGCGCCCGCCGGGTCGGGCTCGATCCGCAGCGCGTCACCCAGCTCCTCGGCCAGGACCTCGGCCAGCCGCAGCACGACGCCGTGGTCGGCGGGAGGGTGGGGCGTCGGGTCGGCGGTGGGGTCGGCGGTGGGGTCGGCCGGGTGCGGCCCGGTGGCGTCCGGCCGGCGCCCGTGCGGGGCGATCACCCGGCAGGCGAGCGCGGGATCGGCCGTGCGGCTGATCACGATGCGGGCGGCCAGGGCGGCCTCGTCCGCCTCACCCGCTTCCGCCGCCGGCTCGCCCGCTTGCGCCTCCTCCTGCGTCCCGGCCCCTGTCCGAGCGCCTGTCCTGCCCCCGCCGCCCGCGGCACCGCCCCGATCGATCGCCCGGGCGGCCAACTCGTCGACCGCGAGCACGAGCAGCTGGCGGGTCTCGGGCGCCACGCCGGCCAGCACGGCGCAGTGCGTGACGGTCGCGCGCAGGAGCGGCAGTTCGGCCGCGGTGAAGTGCTGGTCCAGGACCAGCCCTTCGAGCAGGGCGACGGGCCGGCCGGTCATGCTTCCTCCACCGTGGTCAACGTGATCTGCTGGATGGACCGCACGCCGAGCAGGCGCAGCATCCGGGCGTGGAACGGGGAGCAGCGGATCTCCAGCCGGCGCGTGCGCGGGGCCGTGAGGTCGACGATGCGCAGCAGGGCGGTCGCGCTGTCGGTGTCCAGGAAGCAGAGTCCGGTGAGGTCCACGACCGCGTGCCTGGCCGGCCCGAGGTCGGCGATGATCCGGGGGAGCGCGGCGAGCAACTGCCGGCGGGTGGCGAGGTCGGCGTCGCCGATCAGGCGCACGCCGCCGTCCAGGTGCTCGATCCGCAGGGAGCCGAGGCGGTCCAGCAGGGCCACCGGATGGCCGGTGCGCATCGCTTCGAGGACGTCGGGGTGGAAGCGTCGCCGGTCGTAGGTGCAGATCTCGGCGTACCGCCGGTCCGCGAACAGGGCGTGGGCGTGGGTCTCGCGGTGCATCACGCCCTCGATGTCCATGCCCAGATCCGCCACCCAGGCCATGTCGATGACGGTTCGAAAGCCCGTGAAGCCCTCCTTCTGTGCCGTCTCGGTCTCCTCGCGCAGCCGCTCCATCTGCCGCCGCGCGGTGAAGCGGGTGTCCGGACTGATCAGGTCGCGCATGCTGGTGACCGTCAACTGGCCCGGGGCACCGACGGGTTCCGCGCTCCGGTGGTGGGCGAGCAGGCGCTCGTGCACCTCTGCGTGCGGGACCGCCGGGTCGGCCATCACGGTCACCTTCTCGCCGCGCGCCAGACCCAGGTGGATGAACGCCAGCAGGATCTCCCAGCGGCTCTCGTCGTTCTCGTAGTCGGCGAACGCGTGGTCGCCCGGACGCATCCGGAGCACCGGGATCGTCCGGTGGGTCGGTGGTGCGGCGGAGTCGGTGGCCATGCGGCGTCCTCTCGTCGGTCGGGCCTCGCCGGCCGCGACTGGGTGAGGGGGAGAGTACGCAGGGTGACGGTCGGGGGTGGTGCAAGGGAGGAATCTGATCGGATATCGCCGTAGCGGGAACGGGTTCTGTCCGGACCGTGCCCACCTGCACCGGCGCGAGGGGGGCGCCGCCCGCCCCCGCCCGCGCTCCGGTCCACGCCCCGGCTCCCGTGCCCGTCCCTGCCCGCTCCGGGCCCGATGGGGGTCGGGCGGAGCCGTCAGGTCCCGGTCACCGTGGTGAGCGCCGTCAGCGCGGCGCCGAGCGGCAGCGAGACCCGGGCCGCCGCGTAGGAGTCCCCGCGCGTCGTGCCCTGGTTCACGATCGCGACCGGCTTGCCGGCCCGCGCTGCGTGGCGCACGAAGCGCAGGCCCGACATGACGGTCAGGGACGACCCGAGCACCAGCAGCGCCCGTGCGGCGTCGACCAGTTCGTAGCAGTGCTGGACCCGGGGCTTGGGCACGCTCTCGCCGAAGAAGACCACATCGGGCTTGAGGACGCCGCCGCACGCCTCGCACGGCGCGACGCGGAAGCCGTGCACCAGGGAGTCGGGCAGTTCGACGTCCCCGTCCGGTTTGACCGCCGTGGCGGTGGCCACGTCCCGGAAGCCGTGGTTCAGCGCCACCAGCCGCCGGTCGAGGTCCTCGCGCGCACTGGTGCGGCGGCAGTCGAGACAGATCACCCTCTCCAGGCCGCCGTGCAGCTCCACGGCGTCCAGGGTGCCGGCCGCACGGTGCAGGCCGTCCACGTTCTGGGTGATCACCGCCGACACCCGACCGGTGCGCCGCAGTTCCTCGACGGCCCGGTGCCCGGCGTTGGGCTCGGCCCGGGCGATCGCCCGCCAGCCGACGTGGCTGCGCGCCCAGTACCTGCGCCGCCCCTCCTCGCCGGCCACGAACTCCTGGTACGTCATCGGCAGGCGGTGGCGCAGGCTACCGGTGGGGCCGCGGTAGTCGGGGATCCCCGACTCGGTGGAGAGCCCCGCCCCGGTCAGGACCACCACCCCGCGCCCGGCCAGCAACCGGGCGACCGCGTCCAGCCCCGCGGCCGTACCGTCGGCGGCCTCGTGCGACATCGACTGCGTAGGCATACCAGCAGCTTAGATCGCCGCCGCCGAGCACCCCCACCCCCGCCGCCGCGCGAGGGCCGCACCCTGCCACTGCGGCGCCCACGGTGTCGTCGAGCGCTCAGGGAAGAGGCGGAACCCCCGGGGATCCGCTGCAGTGATCCCCCCAACACCTCGACCGCCAGGACCTGTGGCGCGGAGGTCACCTCGACCACGTCCGGAGCCGGGCCCTGTTCGTGGCGTGCCGGACCGTCGTGGACGCCATCACGACGCAGGATGCCCGCGGTCCTCCCGGTCCGCCGCCGCGGTAGGCGGGCGGCAGATCAGCTCGGCGAGTTCGGCGGGGTGGCTGAGCGCGCTGAGGTGCCCGCCGGGCGTCTCCTCCACGGTGATGCCCAGCCGTTCCTGGACGACCCGGCGCTGGAACTCGATCGGGAAGAACCGGTCCTCGCGGCCCTGCAGGAACCGGGTGGGCACCTCGGGCCAGGTGCGCAGCGGCCACGGCTCGGCGAACAGCGTCGGTGAGGGACCGCCGACCTCCTCGGCGAGCGCCCGCTCGGTGACCTCGGGCGGGACGTCGTGGAAGAAGTCGACCAGCACGTCGAACGCCGGGTCCGGCCCGCGGCCGTCGCGCACGGCCTTCGCCGAGCGCGCCGCGCCCTGGCCGGTGTTCTCCCACCACTGGCCGGCGCTCTCGCCGAAGACCGGCACCATGGCGTTGACCAGCACCAACGCGTCCACCGCCAGCCGCTCGCAGACCAGCGGCACGGTGAACCCGGCCAGCGACTGCGCCACCAGCACCAGGCCGTCGCGCGGTTCGTCCACCGCCCGGACCACGGCGTCGGCGTACTCGGCGAGTCCCGCGGAGTCGTCCTGCGGCAGCTCGACGGCCACCGCCCGATGACCGCGCGCCTGCACCTCGGGGACCAGCCGGTGCCAGAACCAGGCACGGCCGTCCGCACCGGGAACGAGTACGTAGGTTGTCACACGAACCTCCCGTGGCCTTCCGGCCGTTGTCCTTCTGCTCTCCGAGCCCGCCACCTGCCACCGGCCGGTGGCTGCTCCTTCCTTGCCGCCCGCCGCCCGCCGCCCGCCGACCGCCGCCGACCGTCTTCCGCGGACCCAGGAACCGTACGGCGCCGCCACCGGTGGCCGGCTGCGGCACGCCGACCCGGCGGCCGCCCGCGCGAACGGGCCGCGCGAACGGGCCGCGTGAACGGGCTTCGCGAGCGGCCGCGCCCGCTGCGCGGAGACTGTCAGTCGTCCCTGATACCACTGAGGCATCGGAGGCACGACGGAGCGGCGGAAGGGCGAGGCGATGAGCTACGCGGAGATCAACGGACTGTCGCTGTACTTCGAGGAGCACGGACCCCGCTCCGGCGTGCCCGTCCTGCTGCTGCACGGCGGCCTCGGCGCGAGCGACCTGTTCGCTCCGCTCCTGCCCGCGCTGGCCGACCACCGGGTCGTGCTGGTCGATCTGGAGGGGCACGGGCGCACGGCCGACATCGGCCGCGCGCTGAGCCCGGAGCTGATGGCCGACGACATCGCCGCCCTGGTCGAACACCTCGGCGCGGACCGGGCCGACGTGCTGGGCTACTCCGTCGGCGCGGACGTCGCCCTGCGCACCGCGATCCAGCACCCCGCGCTGGTGCGGCGGCTGGTCGTGCTCTCCACCCCGTTCAGGCGTGACGGCTGGCACCCGGAGGTGGTGGCCGCGATGGACCGGATGAGCGCGCAGGCCGCCGAGCCGATGAGGCAGTCGCCGATCCACGGGCTCTACGCCCGGGTCGCGCCCCGCCCCGAGGACTGGCCGGTGCTGGTCGGGAGGATCTCCGAGCTGAAGAAGCAGGACTACGACTGGACGGCCGAGGTCGGCGCCATCACGGCCCCCACGCTGCTGGTCTTCGCCGACGCCGACGCGGTGCGCCCCGCGCACATGGTCGAGTTCTTCGCCCTGCTCGGCGGGGGCCTGCGGGACGCCGGCTGGGACGGCTCGGGCCGCCCGGCGTCAAAGCTCGCGGTGCTCCCCGGCGCCACCCACTACGACATCCTCGCGTCCCCTTCCCTGCCGGCCGCCCTCCTGCCCTTCCTGGACACCGCCGGCTCGCCCGAGAGTTCCTAGCAGTCGACGGTGCCCTCCGCGTAGACCCGCACCGTGTCGCGGCTCGGCAGACCCCCGCGCCGGACATCGGCCCCGTACGTGCCCCCGAGTTCGTGCGGCACCGAGGCCCAGAAGAACGTCCTGGGCTCGCCGCCGACCTCGACATCCATGATCGTGTGAGCCTCCGACACGCTCTGCCGGCAGGACAACCGGTCCACGGTCTCGCCGCTGGCGAAGAAGACGACTCCGTCCGCAGGGCGACTCTCCCGCAGGGGAGTTGTCACCATGACGGCTTTCAGCGCAGGAGAACCGGCGGCCACGATGTCACCGGACTTCTCGCACGAGACCACCAAGCCCGTGCCCGCGCTGGTCTGCGCCATGCAGACGTCCTGGCTCCCGGCGGCCTGCCAGAGGAGGGCGGCGGGGCCCGTGCCCTGCCAGTCGACGACGGTCAGTGCGCCGTCGGCCGGCATCTGGCTGTTCTGCTCCGCCCAGTCCAGGACGCTGCGCCTGCTCGGCGCCGGGGCCGCTGGGGCTGCCTGGTCCGGGGCTGCCCGGACCGGGTCCGCCTGGCCGGCGGCCGACACCGACCCGGTGGCGTGCGGGCCCGAGGGTGATGCGGGGTTCTGGCGCGGGTCCTCCGCCGCGCCACAGGCGGCCAGGCCCAGGGCCATCGCCACAACCACCACCCGGAATGCCGAGACGTGCCTCATCCGTTGCCTCCCCCGATGTCCGCCAACCGGCCCAGTATCGCGCGGCCGACCGCCACGTGATCAGTTTCGGAGGTCCGGCCCTGGGCGCGGCTCGGTGGGATCAGCGGCCTCGGCGGCCTCGGTGGGATCGGCGACGTCGGTGACACCGACGGCCAGAGCGGCGCAGAGCCAGTCGTGGGAGTCGCCGGGGGTCGGGTCGGGTGGGCCGGTGGGCGGGCGGGAGAGTTCGGCGGTGAGCTGCCAGTAGCGGTCGGCCCGCGGGTCGGCGGCCAGCTGACCGCTGAGCCCGCGGCGTAGAGCGGGGGTGTCCCGCAGGCCGCGCGAGCCGGCGTGGGCGGAGACGAAGCAGTCGAGCGCCCCGCCCTCGCGCGGTGGCCGCCCGGCCCGCAGTTCGGTCGAGGCCAGCGCGTACGACTCCAGCAGGCCGTCGTAGAGCACGGCGGGCCGGTAGCCCCGCTCGGGCCGGTGCTCGGCGGGCTGCTCGCTGCGGGCGCCTGGGCGGGTGTCGCAGGTGGCGGAGACGAAGGCGTGCAGCCGGGCGAAGGCCAGCACCCGGGCCGGGCTCGGCTCCGCCGGGGGCTGCGGGACCGCCTGGTCCAGGATCGCGGTCACCAGCCGGGCCGGGAGCCGTGGCGGCAGCCACTGCCGCCAGAACCGTGCCATCGGCGCCGTGCTGGGCGGGGCGGACACCGCGCCGACCAGCCGCAGCCGGTCCGCGCGCTCCTCGGCGGTGCAGTCCCCGAGCAACTGGAGTACGGCCTCCCGCCAGCGCAGCGCCGCCATCCGCGAGCCGAGTTCGCGCAACTGCCCCGCGACGACGTCCTCCAGCGCGTCCGCCAGTGAGCCTTCCCGCGCCAGGACGCGGCCCACCGCCGGGACCGGCAGGTCGAGAGCGCGCAGCGAGCGGATCAGGCGGAGCCGGTCCAGCGCCTCGGCGCCGTAACGGCGGTGCCCCCCGGCGCTGCGGGCAGCCTCGGGCAGCAGACCACGATCGGAGTAGAAGCGGACGGTCCTGACCGTGACGCCCGCCTGCTCGGCGAGCTCCCCGATGCTCACCAGGCCGTCATCCCACAAGGTCTGACCCTCCCTCAGTGTGCGAACGTCCACTGTACCGGCCGGTGTGGCGGGGCCCGCCGGGGTCGGAAAGTCCCTTGTCGACTCCGGGGACCTGGTGGAATCGTCCCCGGCATGACGACAGGGGACCCCGACCGCGACCGCGACGCCGACCGCGCCCGGACCGGTGACCGGTTGCTCGCGGACCTGCGCCGGCACTTCGCCGACCACGCATGGACCCCGGTCACCGTCGGCTGCTCGGGCGCCGCCGTGTACCGGCTGGAGCGTCGCGGCGAGAGCACCTACCTCAAGATCGCCGCGTACGGCGAACGCCCGGACCCCGGGTCCGACCTCGCGGCCGAGGCCACCCGGGCGACCTGGCTGGCCGGCCAGGGCATCGGCGTCCCGCAGGTGCTGGACCAGTGGCACGGCCCGGACGGCGGCTGGCTGCTCACCCCGGCCGTGCCCGGGCGCTCGGCGGCCGAACCCTGGCCGGTCGGGCAGCTGCCCGCCGTGGTCGACGCGCTCGCAGACGTGGCCCGCAGCCTGCACGCGCTGCCCGCCGCCGACTGCCCCTTCGACCGCACCCTCGCGGTCACCCTTTCCGACGCCCGCCACGCCGCCGAGCACCGCCTGCTCGACCTGGCGGACCTGGACGAGCAGCGCGCGGGCTGGACCGCCGACCGGCTGCTGGCCGAGCTGAACGCCACCGTGCCGGCCGACGAGGACGTGGTGGTCTGCCACGGCGACCTCTGCCTGCCCAACGTGCTGCTCGACCCCCGGACGCTGCAGGTCACCGGCCTGGTCGACCTCGGCCGGGTCGGCCGCGCCGACCGGAACGCCGACCTCGCACTGCTGGCCCGCAGCCTGGCCGCCCCGATCAACGGGCAGTACGACCCCGTGCTCGTCGGGCGCCTGCTCGCCCGCTACGACCCGCCCGGCGGCGTGGACGGCAGTCGGATCGCGTTCTACCAGCTCCTGGACGAGTTCGGCTGACCCGCCAAGCGGCCCGGGCCGTTACCCCTCCTCCGCCCCGCCTCGGGACCGCCTCGGGGTCCGTGCAGCGGGGTCGGTCCAGGGGCTCGTTCACCAACGACCGGCGAGCCTGCGACACTGGGGATCATGACCCCCGACCGACGCAGCCCCGGGCTGCCCGTGTTCTCCGAGCCGGCCACCGACACCGCGGCCTCCGCTGCCGCCCCGAGCGGCGTGCGACAGGTGCCGCCGGTGGAGCAGGGTGCGGACTTCCGCCCGCCGCCCACCGACGACCTCCCCGAGCCCGCTGCCGCCGCCCACCGCCCCCAGAGCACCGGTGGCCTGACCTTCTCCGACCCCGAGCGGCAGATCTGACCCCACCCACGACGGCGCGGCGCCCCGGCACCGCCCGGTCCGGTGACAAGCCGGATCCACACGGTCACCGAACGTAGTCGCCGGCGCCGTCACCAGGTGTGACCACCATCCCCTCGTCGCCCCGCATCGTCACCGGCTGTCGTCATCGCTCAGCCGGGTGGTCGGCGAACAGGATCAGCGGCCGGCCCCGGTCGGCCGTGCCGGGGACCGGGCCGGTCGCGGCGACCACGACCAGCGTCGACCGAGGGCCGGTAGGCCGGGGGGAACGTCATGCCGGGGGAACGCCCGCGACCACCGGCCGGTCACGGGCGGGAGCCCGCAGGTAGGACCCCTCGACCCCTCAGCGGGCCTCAGTGGACTTCAACAGGCGGCCGCGAAGGCGGCGAGGGCCACGAAGTCCCCGTCGCGCAGACCCACCCGCGGATTGACGTGGTGGAGCAGGGCCGGCCCGCCGTGGTGGGCGGCCACGTGGATGTGATCCGCCTCACCCTGCTCGTCGTCCACCCACGCGAAGGCCCGGCCGTCGGCGTACGCCAACAGCGGATCGGACTTCCAGTGCACGCCGTCCGGCCGCTCGGCGAACAGTGCGGCGCCGAAGTCGACGAACGGCAGCTCGGGCAGACCGAGGACGGGCCCGATCCACCGGTTCGCGCCGTCCATCCAGGTGGTGGCCCAGCACAGCTCGTAGTCGAGCGCCAGCAGGGCCGGCCCGTGCGCCGGGTTCAGCCACACCCGCAGCGGCTTGCGGTGAACCAGCGACGGCGCGGACTCCACTGCACCCCCAGCCGCACGGGGCACCCGCAGCGTCGTGTATCCCTCGGGCCGCCGCTCGGGCTGCGCGGCGTACGGGTTCAGCGGTCCGTCGACGTCAAGGAACAGCAGTGGTCGACTCATCAGGCCCCCCGGAGCAGCTCGCGATCTCACCATCTCGTGATTCCGCGATGTCTCGTGATCCCGCGATGCTAACGCTGTCGAGCCGCCGCCCGCGCCCCGACCTCCTGCGGGCGCCGCACCGAGCACCCTGGCCTCTCCTGCGCCCGCACCACCTACCAGGGCCCCTCGGCGGGTTGAACCTGATGCCCCGCTGCGGCGCACTTGTCGCCGCCGGCACGGCCGACCACCGTGGACCGCCGGGCGTGCGGGCGGCAGCCTGCTGTACCCTCGCCAACCACGTCCTCGGGACCTCTCGCCGGGGAGTCCCGCCGTGAGAAGGATCCTGGTCAAGTGACAACAGCCATATGGGTTCTGACGATCCTGCTGGTGGCCGAGTTCGTGATGGCGCCGATCAACCTCTGGACCGGCCGCACCATGCCCTTGTTCACCGGGTTCACGGGATACCCGCCGTCCGTCGCGACCCGGGTGTTCGCGCCGGTGAAGCTGCTCGGCGCGGTGCTGTCGACCGTCGGCCTCTTCGTCCCGGTCGCCGGGGTGGTGGGCGCGGCGATCCTCACCGCGGTCTGTGCGCTCTACCTGGTGAGGCTGGCGCAGCCCGGGCGGCGCAGCGGCTCGGGAATCGGCGCGTTCCTGCTCTTCGGCTCCTGGGCGCTGGGCGTGCTGATCCTGGACGCCGTCCGGTCGGCTCACGCGCTCTAGGCCAGGGGCGTGGGTCAGTAATGCCAACCCCCGCCAGGGGTTCGTGATCTTCGTCAGATGTTGTTGCTGCTGCCGTCGCTGGACGAGCGGCTGTCCGAGGACCACCTGGCCCGGTTCGTCGCGGAACTGGTCGACGAGGTCCTGGAACGTCTCGGGCAACACCTCGTGGCCCGGCGGGTCGATCGACACGTGGTACTGGAACGGCCAGACCGACCAGAGCTTCCAGCCGCTGTAGAGATCGCCGCCGCCGGGCTGTGGAGTGTCGGCGGTCGGGGATAGAGTCCGAATCATTGGCATCGGAAGGAAGATGACCCGATCATGACGACGACCCACACTCTGACCACGGCTGACGCCGATATCGCGTACGACCTGCACGGTCCGCCGCCCTCGGCGGACGGCGTCCGACCTCTGGTGATGATCGGGCAGCCGATGACCGCCGAGGGCTTCACCGCACTGGCGTTCTACTTTCCCGACCGACCGGTCGTCACGTACGACCCGCGAGGCCTCGGGCGGAGTGTGCGCAAGGACGGCCGGGTCGACAACGATCCGGCCGTCCAGGCCGCGGACCTGCACGCGCTGGTCGTGGAGCTCGGCGTCGGGCCGGTGGACGTCTTCGCCAGCAGCGGTGGCGCGGTGACCGCGCTGGCCTGGGTCACGACGCATCCGGAGGACATCGTCGTGCTCGTCGACCACGAGCCGCCGCTGTTGAGCGTCCTTCCCGACGCCGCCGCGGCCGAACGCGGTTTCGAACGGATCCGGGACGCCTACGACGCCGGCGGGTTCGGACCCGGCATGGCGGCGTTCATCGGGTACACGTCCTGGCAGGGCGAGATCACCGACGAGTTCCTCGCTCAGCCGCTGCCGGACCCGGCGCAGTTCGGCATGCAGATGCCGGACGACGGCGCCCGTGACAGCCCGCTGCTGTCCGACAGATCGTGGGCGATCATCCGCTACCAGCCCGACATCGAAGCGCTGCGCGCCGCGCCGACGCGCATCGTGACCGCCGTCGGCGAGGAGTCGGCGGGCGTCCTCACCGACCGGACGTCACGGGCCCTCGCCGCGCTGCTCGGGCAAGAGGTCGTCGTCTTCCCGAGCCACCACGGCGGGTTCCAGGACGCGTCAGGCGGCTACCCCGGGCAGCCCGAGGCTTTCGCGAAGACGTTGCGCGAGGTATTGGCCGCCGACGGCGTTCCGGACGGCGGCGCGGGCCGCTAGGAGCGTGGGCCGGTAGTGTCAACCCCGTCAGAGGTTTGTGATCTTTCGTTTGGGAAGATCTTGGTATGCCTGGTGGGGATGGTTTGTTCGAGGTGGACCCGGCGGCGGTGGAGCCGAGGATCGGGCCGAAGGCTCCGGTGAACAAGACGTTCCGGATGTTCGCCCCCAAATCAGGTGCTGCTGCTGCCGCCATGGTGAAGCTGGGCCGGGTCGCCCTGGACGGCACCAAGCTGGAGGCGGCCGCCTCCAAGCACAAGGCGATGAGCTACGCCCGGCTGGTCGACAAGGAGGAACGCGTCGAGGCGGAGATGGCAGAACTCGAAGCCGCCGCGGCCGCGCTGCTGACCGACGCCGAGAACATCGACGCCGCCGAGGACAAGGCGTTCGGCGCGAACGGCAAGGACACCGACCTGCCCGCCGAGCTGGACCGGCGGGAGAAGCGCCTGGCCCGGCTGCAGGCCGCCCGCGCGCAGATCGAGGCCGAGGCCGCCGCCAAGGCGCGCAAACACGCCGAGGACAAGGAACGCCGACGCCAGGACCGCGCCGGCACCGACGCCCCCGAGATGGTGGCCGCCGGAGACCAGGCCGCCGCCACGGCCCGCCCGAAGGACAAGGCCCAGGCCAACTTCACCGACCCGCAGTCGCGGATCATGAAGAACGGCGACGGCGCCTACATCCAGGCCTACAATGCCCAAGCCGTCGTCGATGACGCCCACCAGATCATCACCGCCGCCGACGTCACGACGAACCCCTCGGACGCGCTGAACCACACCGGCATGCTCGACCAGTCCGCCGCCAACACCGGCATCCACCCCCAGCAGGCCCTGGCCGACGCAGGGTACTGCTCCGAGGCGAACCTTCAGGCCGCAGCTTCGCGCCAGGCCGAGCACGGCACCGACACCTTCATGGCCACCGGCCGTCTGGCCCACGACGAGCAGGTCCCGTCCGCCCCGCGCGGACGCATCCCGGCGAACGCGACACCCCGGGAACGCATGGCCCGCAAGCTGCGCACCAAACCCGGCCGCGCCGCCTACGCCCAGCGCAAAGCCATCGTCGAACCCGTATTCGGCCAGATCATGACCTGCCAGAACGGCCGCGAACGCAAACCGGGCACCACAACGGGCTCCGCCCATCGCGAACACCCGGCAGCTTGCCCCGTTACCGACCCACGCTCCTAGTAGGGCTTGGTCAGGTCCGTATTGGTGTGGGTATGTCGCGGTGGCAGGTGGGGCATGTGCCGGCCCAGGTGGCGAGGATGCTCTGTAGCTCGCGGACGACCTGGTAGAGGCTCAGGCCGCTGCCGTTTCTTTGGGGCCCGGGCCAGCCTCCGCAGGGTGCAGAAGGCGTGGGCGAGGGCGACGAGGGTGACGTGGTGGTGCCAGCCTGTGAAGGTGCGGCCCTCGAAGTGGGCGAGTCCCAGGGCCTGCTTCATCTCGCGGTAGTCGTGCTCGATGCGCCAGCGGAGCTTGGCCAGGCGGACGAGGGTGGTCAGCGGGGTGTCGGCGGGCAGGTCGGAGAGCCAGAACCGCACCGGCTCGGGCTCCTTGGCGGGCCACTCGGCCAGCAGCCAGCACTCGGGCAGCTCCACGCCCTCGGTGGCGTCGCGGATCTCGCGGCCCGCGGGGCGGATCCGCAGTGCGACGAACCGTGAGTACATCCGCTTGAAGCCCGAACGGCTATTGCCCGGGCGGGAGCCCTCACGCCAGGACACCGGCCTGGCCGCCTTGCGCCCGGCCTCCATGACCAGTGCCTTCACGCTCTTCGCCGGATCGCGATAGCGGGCGACCGGCGGTCGGCCGGTTCCGCTGTAGGGCGGGGTGAACGGGCTGGCGGGGCCGGGCTGGGCGGTGAGGGTGGTGGAGATGCCCACGACGTAGTTCAGGCCGCGTTCGTTCAGGCCCAGGCGGAAGGCGGCCGCGTCGCCGTAGCCGGCATCCGCGACGGCCAATGGGACGTGCACGCCCCAGGAACGGGTCTCATCGACCATGTCCAGGGCGAGTTGCCACTTCTCCACGTGCCCGAGGTAGGCGGGGATCTGGCAGCGCTCCCGGCGGGCGACCTTGGCCGGTTCGGCCTTGTCGGAGGCCGGGTCCCAGGACTTGGGCAGGAACAGCCGCCAGTCGACAGCGGTCGAGGCGTGGTCGGTGGCCAGATGCAGTGAGACGCCCACCTGGCAGTTGGTGACCTTGCCCGCGGTGCCGGTGTACTGCCTGGACACACACGCCGAGGCGTCGCCGTCCTTCAGGAAACCGGTGTCGTCGATGATCAGCGCCGTCGGCTTCAACTCGGCGTGCATCCGCCACGCCAGCCGGGCCCGCACATGCGCCGGATCCCACGGGCTGGTCGTCACGAAGTGCGCCAGCGCCTGCCGGTTGCCGTCCTCACCGAGCCGGGCGGCCATCGGCTCCACCGACTTACGACCGCCGTCCATCAGCAACCCACGCACATAGACCCGACCCCAGCGACGCTGGTCGTTACGCGTGAACGCCTCGAACAGCGCCGCCGTGAACTCCTCCAGGTCCTCCCGGACCTCAGCCATCTCACCAGGTGTCACACACCCTCAACGACCCAAGTAACCCAAGGACACGCCACCATTGCACGGACCTGACCAAGCCCTACTAGGGGCCTGTTCCATAAGTGGATCAAGGTCTGTCATGATCCACTCGTGGGGCGTGGAGATCTGACGAGCGAGCAATGGCCCAGCTTGGAGCCGCTGCTGCCGGTGGGCAAGAAGCCGGGGCGGCCACCGGTCTGGTCCAAGCGACAGCTGATCAACGGCATCCGATGGCGGACGCGGACCGGCGCGCCCCGGCGCGACGTTCCTGCCCGGTACGGCGAGTGGGAGACCGTTTACGGTCTCTTCCGGCGTTGGCAGCGCGGCGGCATCTGGAGCCGGATCCTCACCCAGTTGCAGGTCAAGGCCGACGCGAGAGGCCTGATCACCTGGGACGTGAGCGTGGACTCCACCGAGCAATAGTGCAGAGCTGTGGGTGAGGCCCTCCGACTCGACGGCGGTGATCTCGGCTGCTGCGAGCCGAGCCTCCTCGCGCACCTCTGGGTCGGGGTGATGGAGGAGGGGCTCGATCAGCGGCCGGGCCTGCGGGTCGTGCGTGGCCCCGAGGATGTAGAGCGTGTGGACGAGAAGTTGGCGTTCCATCGTCGGCATGGCAGCCGCCAGCGGTTCGACGAGGGTCAGAGGCAAGCCGTAGTGGTCGAACGCCTCGCTGATCGAGTTCAGGGCGGACTCGCGCACCTTGGTCACCGATTCGTTGACGGCCACGCTGACCAGACGTCCGACGACCAGGCGAGCGGAGTCCGCGTCGAGTGCGGCGCCGCGCAGGAGGTCCCCGAGGACGTCGGCGGCGACGTCCCGACGGTCCGGATCGCGGTCGGTCAGCGCTTCAAGTGCCTTGAGCATGTCGTTCATGCTGCCACCTCGGACCGCTCGACCAGGAGGCCGTTTTCGAAGTGCGCGCCGGCGCGGACCAGCGGCACCAGGGTTGTTACGGGAAGACGGGAGTCCCGTCCTCGCCGATCCACGGTTCCTGCCTCGGCTGCCGGCCGACGGCTTGCCAGACAGCGTGTGCCGCAGCGAACTTCACATCACCAGGGCCCGTGTCTACCGGCGAAGTGACGATCTCGACGACGGATACGCGTACCCCACGGGCCTCTTCAGGCAGCTGCATGAGCGCATACCAAGCGCCTTCCAGCGCCTCTACCTCGATCTGTTGATCGTCGGTGCGGCTGGTGCCTGCGAGGTGGCCGTAGGACTCATCGCGCCACCTGAACAGGTTCAGGCCCAGCAGCACCTCCGGCTCGGCGGCCGCGGCTCCGCGAACGGTGACCTGGGCAAACCGCGCCCATCGACTCGTCTGACGGATCAGCCTGTGCTTTCCTTCCACACGTCACATTCTCCCGCAGACGCGTGAAGTACCCGGATCCGGCCAGTGATCCACTTCTGAAACACGCTCCAGTGCAGGCCCGCGTCAGTCCTGCGAGGGTGCGGACGGTGTCTGGGCCCGGGCGGATCGGGACAGCGCCGGGGGCCAGATTTTGATGAAGGCCGCCATCTCGGGATCCCAGGGGCCGACCTGGTGGACGAATGACGTGGCGACCAGGCTCCGGGTGTCGGGGTCATCAGAGCTCAGGGCTCGTTCGAGGAAAGCCAGGCAGCGCTCGACGAGTTCGGTCTGCCCCTGCCGCCAGGCGTCGATCACGAAGGGGGTCGCATCGATCGCGAAGAAGACGTGCTGCAGGATCCCGCTCTGGTTGTAGAGGTGGCAGTCGAGGTCTTCGCGCAGTTCGGGTACGGCGGCGGCGAGCGCGGGCACCACGGTGCTGTAGGAGAGGTCTTCGGCTGTGGGAGAAGGACCGATCGGCACGGGCGGCGCCGCGAGGTAGAGCTCGCAGGCGCAGTCGAGGGCCTCCTCGGGCGTGCCCGCCCATGATCCTGAGGGCAGGATGCTCTCCTCGTAGCGGTCGCCCGAGGAGGTGCAGAGCGCGAAGCTCCACAGCTGCGGATCGGCCGTACCGCGGAGTCGGCACAGCTTGAGTACGTCTTCGTCGTCGGCCAGATGCGCTTCGAGGTAGGCGAATTCACCACGTATACGGACGGCGAGCTCCACGATTTGGGGCCAGCGGGTCGCGGCGTGCCGGGTCAGCTGCCGGGTGAGGGCGGCTCTGGCCAGTTCTGTCGTCGTCGCCATGGCACCCATCTTGCCGTGGTGGCGGCGAGTTCGGGCAGCGGAAGGCGTGTCGCTCACGCCCCGAGCCCGCGCAGCGGAATCCTCCGCAGGTCGGTCCACCGTTTTGCCCAGTTCCCGGGGCGGGGCGGTATGGCGTTGATCAGACCTGCCCGCCCGCGGTGTCGATAGTCTTCCTTCGTGTGAGTCCTGTGTTGAGAGGAGAGGCCTTGATCGTCGTCGAACATGAGCTGGCGGCCCCCTGGGAGGCGGTCCTGATGGAGCCGTCCACGGGCGGCGGCACGGGGGTTGTCGTGCTGGCCGGGTCGAGCGGTCGGGTGGACCGCCAACGGGCGAGGCTCCTCGCCGAGCAGGGCTTCCTCGCTCTGGCCCTGCGCTGGTTCGGCGGACCGGGGCAGCCGGCGGGGATCTGTGAGATACCGCTGGAGACGTTCGTCGCGGCTGTCGATCTGCTGCGGTCGCACGGAGCCGAGCGCGTCGGCCTGTTCGGCTATTCCAAGGGCGCCGAGGCCGCGCTGCTGACGGCGGTTCACGACCCGCGCGTGGATGCGGTGGTCGCCATTTCGCCGTCGTCGTTGGTCTGGTGCAACGTGGGCCCCGGGTTCGACGGTCTTCTGCGTCCCTGTCGGTCCTCCTGGACCTGGCGGGGAGAGCCGCTGCCCTTCGTGCCGATGGACGACTCCTGGGAGCCGGAGCAGGTGGACGGCCCGGTGGCGGTGCGCGGTTCGTACGAACTCAGCGAGCGGACCTTCGCCCGGCAGCTGGAGGCCGCCGCGATCCCGGTGGAGAGGGCTGCCGCCGACGTGCTGTTGGTCGCCGGCGGCGACGATGCGATGTGGCCTTCGCTCCGCTACGCCGAGCAGTTGGCCGCGCGACGTCGCGCAGCGGGCCTTCCCGTCCACCTGGTGGCCCGCGCCGATGCCGGACACCGGCCGCGGTTCCCCGGTGAAGGTCCCGCCGAACCCTCGCCGACGTTTCTGTACGGAGGGACGGCCCGCGCCGACGCCCAACTGGGCAAGGAGGCCTGGGCACCCCTCCTCGGCCTGCTCGGTCCGGGGTAACCGGGAACGACCGGCTCCAGGGCATCCGCGGCGGACAGCCGGCGCCGCTGGAGCTCCGAGAGCCGGCTGTCCCGAGAGCCTGAGCGCGGGCACACGGTCGTGGTGCTGCCGGACCTCCGCCACGGGCGAGGTGTCCCCCCGCGAGTACCAGGCGGCCGTCGCCGGGGCACGGCAGCGGGAGGCCGGCCCAGCGCGCCCCGCAGCCGCTCGCCCTCCCGCCGGCCCCGGTGGAGCGCGCCGTACAGGGCGTCGTGGCCGGGCCGGTGCTCGGGCGCGAGCGCAGGTCCATCCGGGGTCCTCACCGGCTCGTCGGGGGAGAGCACTGCGTCGGTGAGCTCGAACGGCGCGTCACGCCGTCCGATCAGGCAGTCGCAGAAGACCCGATTCCGGGGTGTGGGCCAGCTGCTGCCGGGGGCGAGGAACCTCGAGTGGGCTCTCGCGCGGGCCTCCTGCGCCAGGATGGCGCGCGGTGGCACGGTGGCGACGGGTTCGTAACGGTGCCTTCCTGGTTCTTCGACATCCCCGCCCCTGACCGCCCCGAGCGGTCAGACTGGCCGCGACGGTCAGCCGCACACCTGACAGGGGGACGGCCATGGGTTGGGGTAGCAGCGCCGGGCAGCGTAGACGCAGGCCGCGCGCACGGAAGCAGGTCGAACCGGACCCACGGATGTTGCGGCTCAGCGGGCGGGCGGCCGTTCTTGCCCCGCTGGCGCTGCTGGGCTCGATCCTGCTGGGCAGCAACCCCGACGTCACCCTGGCCGGGGTGCTGTTGGGGCTCGCGGCCACGGCCGCTGTGGTGGCCGCACCGCTGATGCTGGGGCGCCCGCTGCTCGCTCTGGCGGCGTTGGTGATCGGGGCCTACGTGCTGTTCGGGGGCTGCTACGCCGTCAGGGACGAGGTGATCCTGCACTGGGGGGTGCCGGAGACGGCCAAGGTCACCGCGATGCAGAGCTACCAGGACGAGAACGACAACGAACTCTGGCGCTGTGAGGTGCAGCACGACGACGGCCCACCGCTCGCTCACTCCACGCTCTGGTACCCCGACTGCACCGAGTACGACTTCGAGGGGGAGCTCAAGCACCTGACCGTGGACCCGAGCGGTTGGGTCGGACCCCAGAGGGCGGACCGGGACACGTCCGGGGTCGACCTCGAGGGCCAGCTGACCGCGGCCGGAGTCGTCGCGCTCGGGGTGAACATCCTCGTGGCACGCCACAAGGCCCTGCGCTTCGTCGCGACCACCCCGGTCGAGGACGCGGTCGAGGACGCGGTCGAGGACGGGGGCGAGGACACGGTCGAGGACACGGCCGGGGCCGACGCCGACAACTCACCTCGCTGACCAGGACTGGATCACGGTCTGTCAACTGCCCTCGTGTGCGGCCGACCTCGACCCTCAAGGGCTCCGGGCCACTGCTGTGACGTGGCTTCCCGGGCGAACTGGCCCCATCCTGCCCGGCCGCGGGCCGAGGGCCTCCAACGGCCCTGGCAGCGGCCAGCGGAGCCCCGCCGCCTCGCCCCCACCCGGGGGCGGCGGGGGTCTCGCCACATCCGCCCGGCCACCGCCCGCCCAGCGGGACGCGCTGAGCAGCTCAAGGAACATCAAGCCCGACGAGGATGAATTCGAAGCTAAGCAAGCCAGCGGGCGCTGTGCCGGTGGCGTCCGGGCTCGATCTCGATGTCCGGCACCAGTCCCGTTCGAAACAGATGTAGCTGACGTCGTGTCAATTGACGAGCGCGCCGTTCCTCGACGTAGGCGAGAGTTCCCACCGCTCCTCCCCGCGTATCGCTGCGGGCGAAGGAGTACACGGCAAGAGACCGCTGTACCTCCTGTGGCATCGGGCGCCGTCCCTCCAGCGCGGCTGAGCGCAAGCGCTCGGTACTGTAACGGAGCTCGCGCACCCGCACGGCCCGCCACGGGCTCCCGGGGCGCGAGGCGGCCTGCCCAGAGCGGGCAGCGTTGTGGCGAATGTGGTGGGCGCTTCTGGCCATGACCCCACTCGTACCGCGGGGTTCCACCGCGGCGCCATCGGTTTCTTCCTCTGTCACCGCCAGGCCCAGGGACTTGCGGGACCTGTCGATCAGGCTGCCGGCCGGCGGTCAGCGGCCGGGCGACACTTCGAGCGGGCTGGCCTGCGGGACGGACGGGGCCGGGCTGGTTTGCGGGGTGGCGTCTCTGGGAGGGTTGGCGGATGGTTGATCGCGACGACTCCCGTTCCGACGGGCATCAGGTTGATGACTGGTCGGCACAGGCGCTGCGGGCGTTCCTCAGGACGGCGTGGGGCATGGTTGTTGACGAGGACGGTGACGCCGACGGGTACCCGTCGTGGATCGATCCGTCCTGCCGGAGCCGCCGGGAGGGGAGTGGTCCTGTCAGCGCGGGGGCGGGGGCGGGGGCGGGGGCGCTCGGGCGGGTTCTGGCGTGTGGGGTGGATCCGGACGATCTGACCGATGTGGTGCGGGAGATGCAACACGCCCTCCTCTACAACCTCTGTCAGTTGATCGATGATCCGGGGTTGTTGGGCATCGGGCTGGGCGAGGAGCCGTCCGAGCCGGCGGAGTTCCGTTGGGAGCTGATGGCGGTGCGTACCCGAGGGACGGAGGAGGGGGCGCCGGCCGAGCGGGTGTTGGTCCAGGGGCTGCACTCCTCGCTCGACGGCCTCGACCCCAGCGGTCGCGAGGGCGAGTCACGCGGTCGGCCCGTTCCCGCCCGGTTACCGGGCCACCCGCTGCACGCCAGGCTGGCCGTCGCCCACGCACGTGCGGGTGAGCGTGTCCAGGCGATCAACACCTGGCGAACGGCGACCGGTGCGCCCGTGATGGAGGCGAAGGCGGCCATCGATCGGCTGCTCGAGCAGGTGGGACGGGACCCGGAGAGCGTGCGCTGACGCTTCATCGGGTGATCCCGATCCTGCCTGGGGGCCGGGCAGGGCGGTGCTCGGGGCCCGGCTGTTGTCGGAGTGTCAGGCGGCCAGGGCGAGGAGGCGGGTCCTGGCGCTGCGGGCGCGCAGGCGGACGGTGATCAGGCGGGCGAGGGCCTCGCAGAGAGCCATCAGGACGAAGGCGACGACCCAGGCCTGCGAGCCGGTTATCCGGTGGGTGCGGCTGAAGTCGGCGACGGTGGTGCCGAAGCCGGTGTGTTCGGCCGCCAGGACGAAGACGATGCGCGCGCCGATCCCGCCGACCCACAGCGCGGCGGCGGCGAGGCCCGCCTTGGCGTGGACGCCCTCGTCGTGGGTGGCCCAGACGTGGGTGGTGGCGCCGGCGGTGACGCCGAGCAGCGTGCCGAGCGCGGCCAGACCCAGTTCGAGTCCGAGGTCGCCGCCGGCGGTCGGAAAGGAGCGGAGGTAGTAGACGGCGGTGGCGGCGATCAGGACGACGGGGAGGACCAGCCCGGTCAGGTCGAGTCGACCGCCCTTGACCTGACGGACGACCAGCAGGACCAGGACCAACTGCACGCAGTACTCGGTGGTGTTCATGGCGGCAAGTCTCCTGCCCAGCCCCATGACGAGGGATCAGCCCGGGGGTGGGTGCCCGGGTGGAGCTTTCGGCTCCACCCGTGGGTGGAGAGGAGTCCGGGGGGTCGCCCGGCCGGTCGGGGTGCGCACGATACCGCATCGGATACGCAAGTTGCAGAGTTCTGCAATTCGTCCACCGCGTGAGCCCGCGAGTGCCTAGCGTGATGGACATGGCACACACCGACATTGCGTTGAAGGAAGCGATGACCATCGAGGGCGCCCTGGGGGTGGCTCTGGTGGACATCGCCAGCGGCATGGCGCTGGGCATGCTCGGCGGCGGCAAGGAGCTCGACCTCGCGCTGGCCGCCGCGGGGAACACGGATCTGGTGCGCGCGAAACTACGGGCCATGGAGATGCTGGGCCTGGGCGGCAGCATCGAGGACATCCTGGTGACGCTGACGGGGCAGTACCACCTGATCCGCCCGCTGACGTCCCGCACCGGCGCCGGCCTCTTCCTCTACCTGGCGCTGGACCGCAACCGGGCCAACCTGGCGATGGCCCGGCGCCGGCTGCAGGTGGTGGAGAGCGAGCTCGAGCTCTGATGCAGCACCCCCCGCTCTACCAGGTCAAGGCGGAGTTCTTCCGGATGCTCGGCCACCCGGTCCGCATCCGCGTCCTGGAACTGCTCCAGGGCGGCCCGCTGCCGGTCCGCGACCTGCTGGCCGACATCGGCATCGAGGCGTCCAACCTCTCCCAGCAGCTGGCCATCCTGCGCCGCTCGGGCATCGTCGTCTCCACCCGCGAGGGGCCCACCGTGCTCTACGCCCTCGCGGGCGGGGACGTGGCCGACCTCCTGCGGTCGGCCAGACGCATCCTCACCGTCCTGCTGACCGACCGCGAGGGCATCCTGGACCAGCTGCGCCAGGCCGAGACCGGGCAGGAGCCGCTGCCGATCACCTTCCCCACGCTGGCCACCGCCGGGATGTCCCCACCGGTCCTGGAGACGACGCCGCTCCCCGCCGCCCCCGCCGCTCCGGCCGCCCAGGACGGCCCCGACCCGAGCGCATGACGCCGACGCACCGCACCCGGGCGGGTCCGCCTGACCCCGGGTGCGGTGCGTCGTTCCGCGCCGTCCTGCCCTGCTCTGCCCTGCCTGACCAGGGATGCGTGCCTCAGCCGGCCAGGGCCTTGGCGAGCGTCGTGGCCAGGGTCTGTACGGCGACCGTCTCCTGCGGCGCGTTGGTCGCGCCCAGTTCGGAGCGGTCCACGGTGACGGTGACCTCGTAGTAGCGCGAGCCGGCGGTGAAGTCCAGCGCCGGCTCGCTGCCGTCCGAGGTGCGCTTGGTGAGCACGGCGCTGTCCCCGATGCCCTGGACCGGCGTGACGGTCAGGCTGCCGGCGGTGGTGGCACGCGTGTACTGGGTGGCGGTCAGTTCCCGCAGGTCGGCGTTGGATCGCCGGGTGCCCCAGGTGCAGCCCCAGACCGGCGTGCCGTCGTCGGCCGGGTCCTCGTGGGACAGGTTGTACGGCCCGGGGGTGCCGACGGCGGAGGCCACCTGGTCCGACGTCAGCATGCCGCACGCGTCGGCCGGCCGGGCGGCGGGCACGGGCGCCGGCGCGCTGGTCGAGGGAAGGCTCGCGGGCGGCGCGCTCGTCGCAGCCGAAGCGGCAGTGGAGGGCACGCTCGCGGTGGCACTGTCGACGGCGCTCGGCGTGCCGGTGGCGGCCGTGCTCGGGGCGGGGGCGCCGGCGCCCGGGGGGGTGGTGGCGGGCGAGGACGAGCACCCGGCGACGACGACGGCGGCGGCCAGCGCGGCCGTGGCCGATACCCACCACCGTGCTCCTCGTGCGGACGTGACTGGCATCCTCGACTCCTCCATCTGCTCGAACCGACCGGACGGCGGCCGGGGTGCTCCCGAGGCCACCCCGGCGACCCTACTGTCACGAAGCAGGCCTGGTAGGGACTTTGACGACATGTGATCGCCTCGACCAGGCCCGGCCTGATCGCCTCGCCGGAGCGGGGCGCCCCGCCGGGAAACCCGGCAGAGCGGGGGCGTGCCGCTCGGGTCCGGTGCGTCCGTCCGGGGGAACCGTGTCCTGAGCGGGGTCTGTCAGGACCGCCGGGGAGGCGGGCGGCGGTGAGAGTGGGCGGTCCCGTCCCTCCTGACAGGCCGGAGTCCCGCATGCGCCGCCGCCCTGGTGCCCTTCTCGTCGCCGCGGTCCTCGCCGGGCCGGCCGTCCTCACGACGCACGCCCCGCCCGCGATGGCCGAGCACCGGCCGCCGGAGACGGTGCACCACCAGAGCGGGGTGGTCCGGGACGGCGACTGCCCGATCGCCGGGGCCGAGGTGACGCTGTACCGCGCCGGCGAGGGGAGGGCTGAGCAGAGCCGGACGACCGTCCTGGCGCACGGGCGCAGCGACGCCGGGGGGCGGTTCGACCTGAGCTACCGGCTGGCGGCCGATCCGGACGCGGTGCTGTACCTGCTCGCCGACGCACCGGCAGGCGGCAGCGGCAGCGGTGGCGGCGGCCCAGCCCGGGCGCGCGGTGCGGACGGCCCGCCGGCCAGCCGCGGGCCGGTGCGGCTGGCGACGGTGCTGGGCGCACCGGACACCCTGCCGCAGGCGGTGGTCGACGAGCAGACCACCGTGGCGGCCGCCTACGCGCTGGCGCAGTTCACCGAGGGCGGTCTGATCATCGGCAACCGGACCGCAGTCCGCAACGCCGCCGCCGTGTCGCACGACCTGGCCGACGCCGGCGACGGCGAGGTGGCCCGGATGCTGGCGGAGCCGCCGAACGGCGACCGGACCTCGACCTTCGCGGCGTTCAACACGCTGGCCGACCTGCTGGCCGGTTGCGTCGCGGGGCAGACCTGCGACGAACTGCTGCGGGCGGCGGCCCCGCCCGGCCGCCCCCCCGCCGCCCCCTGGGGGGGCGGCGGAGGCGCCCCAGCGGGCGGGCGCCTTCCGGCCCGCCCTGCCGCGGCTGGCCGCCGGTGCCGCCGCCGGATAGCCGCGGGCGGTATCGGCG
>NZ_BAAALF010000020.1:0-64406 GCF_039528135.1 Kitasatospora nipponensis
GGCGCCCCCGGCGACCGCGCGCGCGCGGTCGACGCCGGCGGTCACGGGCACGGCGGGCCCGACGCCGGCGGCCGGGGTGGCGAGGGCTCCGGGTCGGGGCGGGGCGGGAGGGGCGGCGCCGACCACCCCGAGCGGCCCGACCGGTTCGGTGACGATCCCGAGCGCGGCAGGGCCTTTGACGACAGGACCGCCCGCCTGCGCGGCGACTACGAGCAGAAGCTCGCCCTGGAGGAGAAGTACCGCAGGACCGGCGACGCCTTCCGGGAGAAGTTCGACCGGGCGGTCAACGGGTCGCGGCGCCTGCGGCAGCTCGACCCGGCGAGCCGCGAGAAGGTCTTCGCGCAGGCCGAGAGCGACCTGCGCGCCGCCTTCGACCGGGACCTGAAGGGCCTCGGCGGCAGGGACACCCGCCCGGGCGACTGGGCCAAGGCGGCCAAGGCGCTGGACAGGAACGCCGACCGCCTCGGCAAGACCTTCCCCGGTCGGGCCGAGAAGGAGGCGGCACAGCAGAAGTGGTCCGCCACGGTGGACTCCAAGGTCGCCGGTGCCGAGCGCCGGTGGAAGCACGAGGGCCTCTCCGAGGCGACCGTGGAGGACGCCGCGGCGCAGTACCGCGCCGACCTCGACCACGCCTTCGACCACGCCTACCGGCCGCTGGAGGAGAAGCCGTTCACCACGGTGGACGCCAAGGGAGCCCTCGACCGGGCGCTGGAGGCCGTCGACCACGACCTCTCCGGCCGCGGTGCGTTCCACGCGAAGGCGGGCGACCTGCTCGGCGACACCGGGCGCCTGCTCGACAGCACGCTCGACCGCTGGCACACCGCGCACCCCGAGTGGTCCGAGCAGGACCTGCGCGACGTCCGGGAGCAGAGCCGGCAGAACCTGCGGGACGCCTTCAGCGCGAGCCTCGACGACGAGCTGACCAAGCTCCGCAGGACCCCGCCCGGCGACCCGGCCGCCGAGGGGGGCGCGCGGGCGACGGCGCTGGACCGGGTCCGCAAGGGCTGGGGCGGCGTCGAGAACGAGCTGCTGGCGAACCTGCGCGACACCCTGGACGCCACCCAGCACCTGCACGACTTGGGCCCCACCGTCACCCGCGGGCTGCACTACGCACAGCTGGACGCGGTGCTCGCCGGCGGCCACCGCGCCCCGCACGCCCACGCGCACGGCGCCGCCGCGGCGGTGGCGGCCCACGACGCGCGCGGCATCGTGGACCGGCTCATCGGCGACGCCCACGGCCCGCGCGACCCCGGTGGCCCGCACGGCCCGACGGACCCGCACGGCCCGCAGGATCCGAACGGTGCCGGGCCCGCGCTGCCCGACCGGGTCAAGGAGCAGTTGCACGGCCTGACCGACACCCTGCCCGACCGCCTGCACTTCGAGGACCAGGCCGGTCACCGGGCGCAGGCCGCGCTGCACTCCGCCGCCGACTGGACGCCCGAGGGCGGGCACCGGCCGCGGCCCGAGACCGGCGCGCTGGTCACCCACCAGGCCGCGCTGGAGATCGAGGCCGCGCTCGACCGGGCCCGGGCCGGGCTGAACCAGGCCGGCTACGCCCCCGACGCCGTCGCACGCGCCCTGGAGGACCTGGACGCCGACCTGCGCGCGGTGACCGACGCGCTGCCCGACCTGCACGCGGCGGCCGACCACCTGCCGGGTGTGCGCGACGACGCCCACGCGGCGTGGCAGGCGCTGGCCGACCGGCACCCGGATCTGCCCAAGCCCGTGCTGAGCGAGCTGGAGTCGCGGTTCCACCACGACTGGGTGGGCGGCTTCGACGAGGTGGCAACCGGGGGGCGGCTGAACGCCGCGGACCGTCCGGTCGGCGGCCACGGGGGACGACCCGCGCCCGACTCGGCCCTCGATCACCTGATCAGCGCCGGCGAGCAGCGGCTGCTGGCACACACCGACCACCTGCTCGGCCTGGCCGAGCGGCGCAACTGGGACCTGGAGAAGCTCCCCGACCAGGTGGACCAGGCGCTGGCGGCCTGGGAGAAGGACACCGGAGCCGGCCTGCTGCACGACGGTCTGGACGCGGGTGCGGTCAAGGAGGTCGTGGCCGAGGTCGCGAGCGCGCTCCGGGACGACTTCCGGGCGCTGATCGGCGACCGGAGGCTGCACGACCTGACGGGCGACCAGCTGACCGTCCTGCACCACGACTGGGCCGCCGGCGTGGACCGCCGGCTCGGGGAGCTGCCCGACCGGTTCGACCGTAAGCTCGAACTGTCCAACGGCAAGAGCGAGTTCGGCCGCAAGATCGAGCACGGTGCCGACTCCGCGGAACTGGCCGACGTGGTGCGGGACCGCTGGGCGGCCGACCTCGACACGATCCTCTCCTCGGCCGACCCGCACACCTCGCTCGACCCGGTCTTCGATCGGGCGGGTGACTCGCTGCCGGGCCGCTTCGCGTACGCGCAGAAGGTGCGGGAGCACACCCAGTACGTGCTCGACCACCTCGCCACGCTGCACGACGGGCGCGTCGGTGCGGACGGCGGGCCCGGGGAGCGACTGCCGGGACACCGGGTCGAGGCCGTGCGGTCCGACGTCCTCCAGCAGCTCGGCGCGGCGCACGAGAGCGGCAGCGGCTTCCGGGACTACCTGACGGGCGAACAGGACGCGGCGGAGAACGCGCTGCGCGGGGCCGGCGTGCGGATGCAGGCGCACTTCACCCTGGAGCTGGAGGTGCTGCCGGAGGCCAACGCGGCCCTCGACCACGCCGGCGACCGGCGCGGTCTGTCGCCCGAGGTGATCGACGCGGCCAAGCAGAGCCTGGCCGAGGACCTCCGCAAGGCGGTCGGCTCGGATCCGGCCGGGGACGGCCACCGCAGCGCGCCCACCGCGAACCGGCTGCGTGGCCCCGGCGCCACGGGGGACCTGCTGAAGCCCGGTGCGCTGGACGGTCGGCTGCGCTACCACCAGAACCTGGAGGACACCCTCGCGTCGATGCGCGGGCGCCTCGACGAGCGCGCCGGGCTCACCCTGGACGAGGCCGGTCTCGACCGGATCGGCGACGGCTACGCGGCCAAGATCACCGAGCTGGCCGAAGAGCACCTCGGCGGGCTGCGCAGCGGGAGGGAACCGCTGGTCCACGACACGCTCGACCCGCGCCACCGGGCGTTCCAGCAGGACGTCCGCGACCTGCTGGCCGGCCTGGACCGGCGGATCGAGCACGAGGCGTACCTGGAGGGCGCCGACTGGCGCGGTGGCGAGGCCTTCGGGGAGGCCTTCGGCGGGGCCCGCTCCTACGGCATCGACGCCGGGGACCCGGCGCACAGCGGCTTCGGCGACGAGGTGGCGGCGTTCCGGCGCGACTGGCTGGAACTGCACGAGAAGCTCACCGGCGACGGCGCTCTCGACCTCGGGCGCTGGCTGGACGACGAACGGTCGAGCGGGGACGCCTTCCACCGGGGGATGGAGCACGCCGGCCGGCCGGGCCCGGGTGACGGGTCGCGGGGCGGACCGGGTGAGGAGCCGGTGCCGGGGGCGGTGGTGGACCCGCCGGCCGGAGGTGAGCCCGGCCCGGTGGCGGAGCGCCCGCTGCCGGCCTTCCCGGGCGCCTCGGACGAGATCGGCTCGATCGTCAGCACGGTGCTCGACACGGCCCCGGGGAGCGCCGCGATCGGTCGGGTCTTCGACAGCGAGCTGACGCTGACCCACTTCGACGCCCGCAAGCCCGAGTTCGCGCACTTCAACGCCGTCGAGCCGGGCCGCGGGCACTTCACGGGCACGGACATCCGCTCCTTCGCCCGGACCCCATGGGACGCCTCGACGCCGCTCTACACGGCGGTGGCGCACGGCTCCGAGGTGACGGTGACGGTCTCGACCGTGCCGACGAAGGCGACCGGGCCGACGGTGGCCACCACGTCGGCCTCGGCCGGGAAGACCCAGCTGCACGGCCCGCAGTTCGGCGAGGTGCTCGCACGCCGCCCGAGCCTGGGCAACCTCGGGGCGCACGCGGAGATCATCCTGGCCGTCTGCAAGGCCGGGTCGACCGTGGACGACCGGCTCGCCGTGGGTCAGGCGGTGGCCGACCGGACCGGCCACGCCGTCTGGGCGGCCACCACCGACGTGATCGTCTCCGACACGATCGGCCGGGCGTCCTTCGGCCTGCTGCCGGACGAGCGGGGCCGACCGGGCCAGTGGGTCAAGTTCCTGCCGACGCCGACCCGGCCCCCGGTGGCGGTGAGTGCGGCGGACGGCACGACGGCGCTGCCGTCCGCTGCGCTGCTGCCCGCCGCGCTGCCGCCCGCCGGACTCGACGAGGTGACCTCGGCCGGCGCCTTCACGGGCACGATCATGACCGGCGCCGGTGCGGCCGCCGGCTCCGGCAGCGCCGCCGCGACCGCCGTGAGCACCCCTACGGTCGTGCCGACCGCCGAGATCGCCACCCGCCGGCGCGACGTGTACGTCGACCACCTCACCGTCCACGGGCAGTCCTACCAGGCGCTCACGGTGCCGGGGGACGGCGACTGCTTTTTTGTCTCCCTGTTGGCCGGTGCCCACCACCAACTCGGCGACTGGGGCGGGCAGTCGCTCGACGTGCCCGGGCTGCGGAGCACCGTCTCGGACTGGCTGCGCGGCCCGCGGGGGGCGACGCTCCGGCAGAACATGGACTCGATCGGCCGCCGGCCGCTGGAGGTGATCCTCGCCGACCTGACGGACTTCCAGCTCTGGCAGGTCGCCGGCCTGCCCGGCCCGATCCCGACCGGGGACGGCTGGCAGGCCGGGGTGCGCGACAGCGTGCTGAACGCGCTGTCGGCCCCGGCCACGCTGGCCACGGCCGACCCGGGGCGGGCGGCCGCGCTGGCCCTGTCGAACCGGACCTGGGCCCGGGTGCTGACCCAGCGCCCGCAGTTCGCCCAGCCGCTGCAGCTCGACCCGGGCAATCCGACCACCCGACCGCTCGACCCGGTCACCCTGCACGGGACGAGCATCAGCACGATGGTCGACGCGGCCATCCGGCACCGGGCCCTGTGGAGCACCGGGTTCTTCGACGAGGTCCCGGTGGTCACGGCCGAGGCGCTCGGCCTGAACCTCGGGGTGTTCGCGGGAGGCGGCCTGGGCACGCAGCTCACCGTCCCCGGCCGGCCGACCGTTCACCTCTACCGCGACGGCGGCGGCAGCCCGCACTACTCGGCACTGCGTCCGGTGGCGCCGGCGCCGGTCCTCACCCCGCCGGTCCTCACCCCGCCGGTGGCCGTGCCCCTGGTCACCGCCGCGCCCGTGCAGACCGCCCCACCCGCGCAGACGGCCCCACCCGCGCAGACCGCTCCGCCGGTGCAGCCGCCCGTGCCCGCCGCCAAGAAGTCCACCGAAGTCCCCGTCCCCCGGGACGCCTTCGAGCTGCTCGACCTGGTGATCGTGAGCGACCCGGTGCACGTCCGGGACCACCTCACCGCCGCGGGGGCGCTCACCCCCGCCGACCCCCTGCACGCCTGGCTCTCCGACCCCGGCCGGCTGCTGGCGGACTACCGCCGCGACCCGAAGCTGCCGTACCTTCCGGCGGTGCGGGCCCACCTGACGGCCGTGCTGGCCAACCGGGTGGAGCACTCCGACCCCGTCCGTTTCGCCGCGGTCGGCCCGACCACCGTCGCGAGCGCCGGCGCCCAGCACACGGCCGCCGAACTCGCCGCCGCCGTCCGCGATTGGGACACCAGCTACCACCGCGACGACCTGCCCTTCTTCGCCGAGGCGCTGGCGCACGGACTCGACCTCTCGATCGAGGTGCGCGGCGCCGACGGCGCGCTGCGCGGGTCGGTCGGCCGTGCCACCGGTCGGCCGATCAAGGCCGTGCTGCACGACGGTGCCTCCGGCCCCGACCAGCTCATGCTGCCGGGCGTGCCCGGTCTCCACCCGCCGCCCACCCGGCTCACCGAGGACGGTCAACTCGGCGCGGGCGACCGGGTGCTGCCGATCCCGGGCGCGGACGACCTGGTGGTCGAGGCGCTCGGCGGCCACCTGGTCGGCATCCTGGAACCGGCCGAGATCCTCGAGGTGAAGCAGCAGGTGGCCCAGGAGCTGAGCCTGCAGTCGCTGCAGCCGCGGCTCTCCGGGATGACCCGGGGCGACGCCCTGCCGGTCTCCCTGGAGGTCGGCGGTTGGAGCGGCACGATCGCGGTGACCGCCACCGTGCTGAGCGCCACCACCCAGGGAGCCTTCCCCAAGCTGGAGTTCGAGGACGGCAGCGACTCCTTCGGCACCACCGGCACCTTCCACGAGCGCCGGTGGCGGGCGACCGGCGGCCTGCTGCTGCGCGGCAAGGCGACCGCCGACACCACGCCCGGCGGCCAGCTCACGGCGGTCGCCGACTCCTCGCACAGCACGCTGGTCTCCTCCAGCGGCCGGATGTTCAACCGCGGCAAGACTCCCGAGCCGGCGCTGCGGATCACCGCGGACATCCGGCTCGACTTCGACTTCTCGAAGGTCAAGCGCGCCGACCAGCGGATGCCGGTGGGCGCCGCGACCGGTCCGCGGGCCAACCGCGCCCAGATCACGCTCCCGGTACCGGTGGCCGTCCCCGCCGCCGAGGCGGCGAACGCCACGGTACCCGCCAAGGCCGGCCACCACCGCCCGCCGCTGCGGGTGGAGCAGAGCCTCGCGCTGGGCGGATCGGACATCGTCCGCGACCTCTACGCGGTGGACGCGGGCGGCCGGCGCCTGGGGACCGGTGTGCGTTCGCTGCTCGGCGACGCCGGCACCCCGGGCTCGCTGGAGGCCTTCGGCCGGGGCGAGTTCGGCTCGGCCTGGCCCACCGTGCGGGCCGAACTCCTCGGCCAGGTCAGCCTGCTGGGCCTGCAGACCGCCCTGAAGTCGATGATGGCCGGCGACCCCCTGGAGGTGCTGCTCTCCGGGGGCCGGGGCAGCATCGTGATCTCCGCCCACGTGGCCGAGATGTCCCAGCTGCGCACCACCGACCAGACCGAGTTCAACACCGGCACGGACGCGCTGCGCACCTACAGCACCGGCGCCACCACCAGCCTGAGCGGCCAACTGCCCTTCACCGTCCAGCAGACCGCGATCGGCGGTGGCCCGCTGCGGGCGACCGGCGGCGGCTCGGCGCAGTTCGGCCGGGACCACACCGAGGTCGAGCAGGTCGCGCTGCGCTCCGGCAGCGGCGTCAAGGCCAAGGTGCCGGGCGTGGTCTTCCAGGGCATCGCCACCCTGACGTTCCGTCATGTCTCCGATCCGGCACGGGTGTCGGTGACCGCTCCGGTCACCGCCGGCACCCCCACGGCCACCGCGACCGTCGGCTTCCAGGCGGTCATCGAGGTCGGCGAGGCCCAACGCGTGGACGCCCCCGAGACCTTCACCGCGCCGGCCGGTGCGAGCGGTCCGCAGCTGCTCGAAGCGCCGCTGCTGGCACCGCAGTCGACGGCCTGGCGCCCCCGCCCCGAGCTCTGGGGCCTGCAGCCCGGCGGCACCCCCGGACTGCCGCAGAACGCGGTGGTCTACGACGTCCTGCTCGGCCCGCAGCCCGCGCGGACCCCGGGCAGCCGACCCCTGCCGAGCCTGGACGCCCTGCTGAACACCCTGGGCGGGCGCTTCTTCGGCGGCGACTGGAGCGGACTGCGGCCCTCACTGCGCGGCGCGTTCGGCCGCGAGAAGCTGGCCGCCTGGCTGCCCTCGATGTCCCGCGGCCTGCCGGCGCAGAGCCCGGCGCCGGCCCGCCCGCTGCACGGCGACACCCGGGTCTCGGCCACCGCCCAGGTGCATCGGCTGGAGTTCCTCCGGGTGATGGACAAGGCCGAGCTCAACCTCACCAACGAGGCCGCCGAGAGCAGTTCACTGCGCGACACCCACTGGCGCACCTTCGCGGGGCAGGGACAGGGCGGCTACCAGGGCGAGTTGCCCGGTGGCAGCTCGCTGTCGGTCCCGCTGGTCGGCGGCGGCCACGGATCCCGGCACCGCGAGGGGCTGCGCTCGGGACAGGGCAGCAGCGCGGTCGCGGCCGGCAAGTTCGCCGAGCCGATGGTGCTCTACCTGGCGACCGCGACGGTGGGCCTGGGCATCACCGAACAGGGCAGGCCCACGCAGGGGGTCGGCGGGCAGACGGACGTCCGGTTCGTGGTGGCGGTGCCGAAGTCGCTCACTGAGCCGTACGTGACGACCGACGCGCAGCCGAGCCGGCAGGTCTTCACGCTCGCCGACGCCGAGGCGGCGGTGACGGCCGCGGCCGCCGCCGCTGCCACGGCCGCGGTCACCGCCACGGCAGCGCCACCGGTGGCCGCCACGGCCGCGACCACGCCGGTGCCGGCGGTCCAACCGCCCGCGCGGGTGGCGCAGTTCGGTCAGCTCGGCGCCTCCGACGTGGTCACCGGATTCGGCGACGGCCTCGCCGTCGTCAAGTCGCTGCGCGCGGCCCTGCGCCCCACCTTCGGGGAGCACTGGGACCAGGTCGAGGCGGACCTGACGCCGTACTTCGACGCGATCGCGCTGCGCCCCCAGCTGGCCGCCCTGACCGCCGACAAGCGCTGGGGCACCACGGTCTCGGCGAACGGCACGACGGCCGAGATCACCGTCACCGGCGCCTCGGTGGCGACGACGGAGTACCTGAAGCCCATCAAGGACTTCGAGTTCGAGATCGGCACCGAGTCCTCCGTCACCGCCGGCGAGGCGAGCGACGACCAGGGCAGCCGCAGTGCCTCGGCCGCCGTGAGCGCCAAGGTCCCGTACACCTCGATCACCGCCGGCCACGTGCGCACCGCCGACAGCCTGACCGGCGAGATCCTCGACAGCGCGGCCAGCGCGGTCTCCAAGGGCAAGACGGTCGAGCCCGCCGCGCTCTTCAGGGGCACGCTGGACTTCGCCGTCGAGGTGAGGCTCACCCACCCGCTGGGCGTCCCCGGTGGCACGCGGACCCTGCGGGCCACCACCGAGGCGGAGTTCGCCGTCCCGCTGCGTGACCTGCCGATCGACCCGGCCACCCAGCAGAAGCCGGCGCCCACCCGGTACTACAGCCCGCCGCCGCGGATCGCGAAGTCGCTGGTGCTCGGCGCCAGCGACATCGTGCTGACGGTCCAACCCCCGCTGCCGGTCCCGGTCCCGGGTGCCACCGCCACCGTTACGGCGCCGCCCCTGCACGCCCCGGGGGACCGGGCGGCCACCGCGGCCGTCCTGGACCAGCTGGACCGGACCGGCGAGCACGTCTTCGGCTCGCCCGCCGCCTGGGCCGCCGCGAAGCGCAGCCTGGGCCGGAAGTTCACCGCCGGCGCCCTGCAGCCGCGGATGAAGTCCCTGATGGCGGGCCAGCCGTGGGTGATCGCGGTCAAGGGCGGCAGCGTCACGGTGACCGCCGGGATCAAGGAGCTGCAGCACAGCGCCAACACCAAGGCCACCGAGTTCAACAGCGGTTCCACCGGCGGCCTCGCCGGTGCCGTCACCGACGCGGTGGCGACGAGGACGACGAGCGCGAGCCAGGCCACCAGCCTGCAGGTGGTGGCCACCACCGACCCGATCGGCGTGCTGCCGGCCGCGCTGGTCGCCGGCGGGACGCTCGCCCACGTCAGCGGCCAGGACCACACGGCGCAGAGCAACAGTGCGGCGCGCGGCGGCGTCTCCACCAAGAGCAAGGTCCCCGGCAGCGTCTACGACGGCGTGGCGGTCCTGCACTTCGAGTTCCGCCGGCCCTGGCGGCCGTGGGGCCGCAAGGTCGACCAGCGGATCCCGGTCGAGACCCCGGCGGTCCAGCACCGGCTCGACTGGCTCCAGCACCGGATCGACCTGTTGCGCGGACAGCCCGGGACCGAGGCCGAGGTGGCGGCGCTGCGCCGCCAGTACGACGCCCGGGCCAACCGGACCGGCGACCGGATCCGGGCCGCGGCCCAGGCCAAACTCGCCGCCGCGGCGACCGGCGGCGGTGCCGTCAGCCCGATGACCACGTCCGGCATCGGCGTCAGGGAGCACGCGCACGGCTACGCCGAGGTCTTCTTCCAGGCGCTGGTGGAGACCGCCGACGCCGTACCGGCGAGCGACGCCGGCTCGGCCCGCGCGACGGCCGGCGGCCAGCACACCCCCGAGGCCCGCGCGGTCGACGCCGTGCGCCAGGCCGAGCCGCGGACCCTCCAGGTGCCGCCGCCCGCCCTCTGGGACGAGGGCCTGGCCGCCCACCACCCGATCCGCGACCTGCCCGACGTCGGCTCGCTGCGCAGCCTGCTGGACGCCGGTGGCCGGCAGGCCTACCGGGGTGCCTGGGACAGCAAGGGCCCCGGCGGGGTGCGGCGTTCGGACAAGGTCATGGGCGCCTTCAGCCGCGAGAAGCTCCGCACGAACCTGCCGCGGCTGACCGCGGGCGGGGAACTGCGCAGCGAGCCCTTCCTGGTGAACGGCAGGAGCGCCTGGGTCTCGGTCACCGCGAAGGTGGTCGACCTCGCCTACGACCGGGAGGAGAAGGGCGCCGAGGTCGCGCTGACCGGCGAGACCAGCGGGCGGCGCACCGAGCGCGACCTGACCTCACGGCACGGCCAGTTCACCGCTCAGCTGGGCGCGGAGTTCTCCAAGCTGCCGGGCAGGTTCGCCACCGTCCTCACCTTCGGCGGTGGCTACCGCAAGCGCCGCGGCGCGGAGCACGCGGACGGCGGGCGGGCCATCGCCAGCTCGAAGATCCCGATCCCGCTGGTGCACTTCGACGGGCACGTCGAGTTCACCTTCACCTTCCACCACGGGACCGGTGCCAAGGCGCAGGCCGCGGCGCCCGCGCTCGCCGGGGTGGTGCCGTTCGCGGTCTCGATCCCCAAGGAGGAGGTCAGGGAGCAGGTCGAGGGGACCCGGCAGACCTACTTCACCAGCACCGCCCGCCAGGGCACCCAGTGGCCGCCGGTGCCGACCGCGGTGCCGACCGCGATCCCGACGGCGGTGCCCACCATCGTGGTGACCGCGCCACCCGTCCCGGCACCGGTCACGTCGGTCACCAGCGCGCCCGCCGCGACCGGGTACACGGTGGAGTCCGTGGAGGTCGAGGCCGACCCGGCGGGTGTCCTCCCGGTGACGGTGGACCCCGGGGTCCCCGCGGCGTTCACGGTGGAGACCATCGAGATCGAGCTGCCGCAGCCGTCCCCGGCGGTCGTCCAGGTGGCGCCGACGTTCACCGTCGAGACCATCGACCTCGACCTCGACGTCGACCTGCCCGAGCCGGCCGTCGTGGTGACCGGTGTCCACCCGCCCGCGCGGCTGGAGGCCGACCCCAGGGCCGTCACCACCGCCACGAGCACCACGCCCACGAGCACCACGCCCACGAGCACCACCGCCACGAGCCCCAAGCCCACGACCAGTGCGCCGCCGCTCCCCACCCCGCCGGTCACCGTCCCGCTGCTGCCCGCCAAGGACCTGATCACCGGCCGGCTGGAGGCGCAGAGCTGGCACGCCCCGGCTCCGGACGGCACCCTGGACCCGCGGGACGGCCGGGCGATGGGCCTGCTGCGCTACCAGGTGGGCGAGCTCGACGGAGCCTCCCTGCCCACCGACCACCCGCTGCTGCCGCTGACCGCGACCGGCGGCCACCCGCTCCGGGTCGTGCACACCGCCTCGCTGCTCCCCGACGACAGCGAGGGCCGCCAGCGGCAGATCACCGACGCGCTCTTCCACCGGGTGGCCAGACTCGCCGTGGACGAGGCCGCCGAGCACGTCCTGGTGAGCACCGGCACCAGCGCCGAGGAGCCCGGACTGCTGCGTCCGTTGGGCCTGCTGCCGGTGGATCCGGACGAGCGGCTCTGGCACGTGACCCGGCCCGACCTCCAGCAAGCGCTGGCGGGCCGGCCCGAGGCGCCCGACCTGAAGGTGGGCAACTGCGAGACGCCCTGACCCCGCGGCCCCGGCCGTGCCGACCGGCGGGCGGCGCGACGACCGGTGGTCCCCGAACGGGGACCTGGGCAGATCCGGCCCGTCGCCAGCACCATGATCGTGCAGGAGTGCCCAGGTCACCGGCGGCCGTCCGCCGCGCGCCGACCCCGACCGCCCAGGCCCCGGCCGCACCCCCTCGCCGGCCGGGCCGATGCCGACCCGTACGAGAAGAGAGCCGCTCCATGCCCGACCCCGTACAGCCCGACTTCGCTGCCCTGCGGCAGCGCGCGCAGCGCCTCCAGGACGACCTGCGCGAGGCGCAGGAGGAGCTGACGGAGGGGTCCAGCACCGGGCACGCCGCCGCCGGCCTGGTGACCGCGCGGGTGGGCGGTGACGGGCGGTTGCTGGACCTGCTGATCGACGCGTCGGTGATCGACCCGGAGGATCCGCAGGGGCTGGCCGACCTGGTCGTCACCGCCGTCCAGCACGCGCACCAGGCCGCGATCGAGCGGCGTTCCGAGCAGCTCGGCGCGGTCTCCGGCGAGCTGACGGGGATCCTGGCGACCATCCGGCAGGCCGCGGCGGTGCGCCGCCCGGCCGCGCCGCCCCCCTTCCCGGTGCCCCCGGCCTTCCCGGCCCCGGCCGGCTTCGCGGCCCGCCGGACCTTCCGCCCGGCAGCCCCCGCCCCCGGACCGGCCGGACCCGCGGACCCCGCCCCTGCCCCCGCCCCGACCGCGCGCCGGGAGCCCTGATGTCCCGGATCGTCTTCCACCGCCCGGCCCGGGTCCTGCCGCCGCAGCTGCCCACCGAGCCGGTGGTGCTCGCCGCGCCGCCGCAGCCCCCGGGCAAGGACTCCAACGCGTCCTGGGTGATGCTGCTGATGCCGCTGCTCTCCAGCATCAGCATGGCCGGCTACATGATCGTGGCCGGCAAGAAGATGCTGATCCTGCTCGGCATTGCCTTCGTCCTGCTCTCGATCGGGGTGACCGTCGGTGTGCGGATGCAGCTGCGCGGCACCCAGCGCAAGGCCCGGACCCGGGCCCGTGACCGCTACCTGGAGCACCTGATCGAGGTCCGTCGCACGGCCCGTCAGGTGGCGGCCGACCAGCGGGTGGTGTCGGCCTGGCAGCACCCCTCGCCGCACCGGCTGCGGGCGATCGCGGTCCGCCGCCGCCGGGTCTGGGAACGGCGGGTGACCGACCCCGACTTCCTGCGGGTGCGGATCGGGGTGGGGCACGCGCCGCTGACCACCCCGATCCGGCTGGCCGGCCGCAACGACCCGACGGTCGAGTACGACCTGCGGGCCAGGACCGCGGCCGAGCAGCTGATCGCCTCGATGTCCGCGGTCGGCCGGCAGCCCGCGGTGATCGACCTGGCCCGGGCCGGCGTGGTGAGCGTGCTCGGCCCGGCCGAGCTGGCCCGGGCGCTGGCCCGCGCGGTGCTCTGCCAGCTCGCCGTGGGGCACGCCCCGGACGACCTGGCGATCGCCGTGGTCACCGGTGGCGAGGACTGGAACTGGGCGAAGTGGCTGCCGCACACCCACGAGCCGGAGGCCGTCGGCGAGGCCGGGGTCGTCCCCCTGGTGGCCGAGGACTTCGAGGGCCTGGCCGACCACCTGCAGGCCCGGCTGACCACCGCCCGCCACCAGCAGTCCGCCCGCCGCGGCCCGTTGGCGGCTCCCGGCGGCGCCGACACCCGCCGGCGCCTGGTGGTCTTCCTGGACCGCTACGACCCGCGCACCGCCTGGGCCCGTTCGGCCGTCGCCACCCAGCTGCTGGAGGCGGCCGGACCGGGCACCGCGATCACCGTGGTCTGCGTGGTCGAGCGGGAGTCCGACGAGCCGACCCGGGCCGACCTGCGGGTGCGGGTCGCAGCGGACGGCGCGCTGGCGGTCGAGGGCCGGCGCGCCGACCAGGGCGCCCAGGTCGGCGACGCGGTCGCCGACCGGCCGGAGCCCGAGCTCTGCGAGGCGATCGCCCGCGCGCTGGCCCCGCTGCGGCTCTCCGCCGAGGGCGAGGAGATCCTGGCCCAGACCGTCTCGCTGCCCGCCCTGCTGGGGGTGGCCGACCTGGAGACCTTCGAGCCGCAGGACCAGTGGGTCGCCCCCGACCAGGAGGCGGTGCTGCGGGTCCCGATCGGCTTCGACGGCGAGGGGCGGCCGCTGCTGCTGGACCTCAAGGAGGCGGCCCAGGGCGGCATGGGCCCGCACGGACTGGTGGTCGGCGCGACCGGCTCGGGCAAGAGCGAGCTGCTGCGGACCCTGGTCAGCGGGCTGACCACCACCCACGCGCCGGACCTGCTGAGCCTGGTGCTGATCGACTTCAAGGGCGGTGCCACCTTCGCCGGCGTCACCGAACTGCCGCACGTGGCCGGCCTGATCACCAACCTGGTGGACGACCTGGCGCTCGTCGACCGGGTCCGTGACGCGCTGGTGGGCGAGCAGCAGCGCCGGCAGCGGATGCTGCGCGACGCGGGCAACCTGGACTCGGTGCGCGAGTACCAGCTGCGCCGGGCGGCCGGCCACCCCGGCCCGGACGGCAAGCCGCTGGAGGCGCTGCCCTACCTGCTGATCGTCGTCGACGAGTTCGGTGAACTGCTGAACGGGCGGCCCGACTTCATCGAGCTCTTCGGGCAGATCGGCCGGGTCGGCCGCAGCCTGGGCATGCACCTGCTGCTGGCCTCGCAGCGGCTGGAGGAGGGCCGGCTGCGCGGCCTGGACGCCAACCTCTCCTACCGGATCTGCCTGCGCACCTTCTCCGCCGCCGAGTCCCGCACGGTGATCGGCACCCCCGACGCCTACCGGCTGCCGCCGATCCCCGGCTCGGCCTACCTCAAGGTCGCCGAGTCGCTCTACGAGCGCTTCCGGGTCGCCCACGTCTCCGGGCCGCACCTGTCGGCCGACCAGCGTCGGGCCGAACTCGGCTCCACTACACCGACGGTGGCGGAGTTCGCGCTGCGGGTGGCGGCCGACCCGGACGCCGAACCGGCGCTGCCCGCCGGCACCCAGCGGCCCCGGCCGCTGCTGGCCGGTCCCACCGAGATGCAGGTGCTGGTCGAACGCCTCTGCCGTTCGGGACAGTCGGTGCACCAGGTCTGGCTGCCGCCGCTGCCCGGCGCGCTGCCGCTGGACAGCCTGACCGGACCGGTGGCCCTGCAGCCCGGTCACGGGCTGACCGCCGAGTGGTGGCCCAGGCGCGGCGAACTGAGCGTCCCGGTGGGCGTGCTGGACATCCCGCTGCGCCAGCGACAGCAGCCGCTGGTGCCGGACTTCGGCCGCGAGCACGGCCACCTCGCCCTGGTCGGCGCCCCGCAGTCCGGCAAGAGCGTCTTCCTGCGCTCGCTGCTGCTCTCCGCGACGCTCACCCACACGCCCGACCAACTGCAGTTCCTCTGCCTGGACTTCGGCGGCGGCTCGCTGCTGCCCTTCGAGGCCGCCCCGCACGTGAGCGGGGTGGCCGGGCGGCACGACGGCCAGCGGGTCCGCCGGGCGCTCGCCGAGGTGGCCCAACTGATCGGCGAGCGCGAGCGGTTCTTCCGCGAGTCGGGCATCGACGCGGTCGCCGAGTTCCGCCGCCGGCGGGAGGCCGGCGAGCTGGCGCCCGGCACCCGGGCCGCCGACCTCTTCCTGCTGGTGGACGGCTGGGGCGCGGCCCGGGCCGAGGTGGAGGGCATCGACGAGGCGCTGCTGGACATCGCCGGGCGCGGACTGGGCGTGGGCGTGCACCTGGTGCTCACCGCCAACCGCTGGGCGGACCTGCGGATGGCGCTGCGGGACGCCTTCTCGGCCCGGCTCGAACTGCGGCTCAACGACCCGGCCGACTCCGAACTCGACCGGCGCGCGGCCCGCCGACTGGTCGGGGCCGGGGCCGGCCGCGGACTCTCCCCGCAGGGCCTGGAGTTCCAGGTCGCGCTGCCCCGCCTGGACGGCCGGGAGGGCACCGAGGGGCTGGCCGAGGCCCAGCAGGAGGCGATCGCCAAGATCGCGGCCGGCTGGACCGGCACCCCGGCCCCGGCGATCCGGATGCTGCCCGCCCGGCTGACGCCGGCCGAACTGCCGGCCCCGGTAACGCCGTTGCCCGCCGGGCCGGCGATCGGCATCGGCGAGGACGATCTGGCCGCCGTCCACCTGGACCTGGACGGCGACGAGCCGCACCTGCTGGTCTACGGCGACTCGGGCGCCGGCAAGTCCTCCTTCCTGCGGATGTGGATGGCCCAGCTGGCCGCCCGGCGCCCGGCCTCCGAGGTCCGCTTCGTGGTCTTCGACTACCGGCGCAGCCTGCTGGGCGGCGTCCCCGAGGACCACCTGGGCGCCTACGCGGGCGACTCGGCCGCGGCCCGCGCCTACGTCGAGCAGGTCACCGCCAAGCTCGCCGAGCGCCTCCCGCCCGCCGAGGTGACCCAGCGCCAGCTGCGCGAGCGCAGCTGGTGGAGCGGCCCGGAGTTCTACCTGGTGGTGGACGACTACGACCTGGTCGGCGGCGGCCGCCAGTCGCCGCTGGCGCCACTGGCCGACTACCTCCCGCAGGCGCGCGAGATCGGGCTGCACCTGGTGGCCGCCCGGCGGGTGGCCGACAGCAGCCGCACCCAGCTGACCGAGCCGCTGCTGGGGCGGGCCCGCGAGCTGGGCGCCGCCGGCCTGCTGCTCTCCGGGGACCCGCGCGAGGGCGCGCTGGTCGGCGGGGAGCGGGCGAGCGTGCGCCCGCCCGGGCGCGGGCTGCTGGTGCGCCGCAGCCACCCGGCCACCGTGGTCCAACTGGCACTGCCGGCCGAGGAGTCACAGGAGCGCGAGGTGTCGCCGCAGGCGGAGGAGCACGTGCAGGAGTGACCCGCGCGCCGGTGGCCCGGACCGGCCCGCCCCGTGTCGGGTGGGCCGGGACACCGGCGCGCGGTGCTGATCGGCCGCGGCGGCGTGGTCAGGTGAGCCGGCGGGCCAGTTCGGCGAGCAGCCGGCCGGTCGCGGCGTCGGCGCCGCGCGAGGTGCCAGTCAGGTGCAGGAACGCGTGGGTCAGACCGTCGCAGGTGTGGTGCACCACGTCGACGCCGGCCGCGCGCAGCTTGTTGGCGTAGGCCAGGCCCTCGTCACAGAGCGGGTCGTACTGGGCGGTCCCGATCACGGCCGGCGCCAGACCCTGGTGGGACGGCGCGCGCAGCGGCGAGGCCCGCCAGTCGGCAGCTGCCTGCTGGTCGTCGCCCAGGTACAACTCCCGGATGTCCTGCAGCATCTGGAAGGTGAGCAGGTAGCCGTCGGTGTACTCGACGTGCGAGCCGTAGCCGCCGAGGAAGTCCACCGGCGGGTAGGCGAGCAGCTGGGCGGCGAGCGGGCGGCCCTCGTCCCGGAAGGTCAGCGCGGTGACCGCCGCCAGGGTGGCGCCCGCGCCGTCGCCCGCCACCGCGAGCGCCGTTCGGCGCCCGCCGAACTCCTCGATGTGGTCGGCCACCCAGCGGGCCGCCGCCAGGCAGTCCGCCAGCGGCGCGGGGAACGGGTGCTCGGGGGCGCGGCGGTAGTGCACCGCGACGACGACGGCGTCCAGGTCGCGGCAGATCCGCCGAGCCACCCCGTCGTGGGTCTCCAGGTCGCCGGCGATCCAGCCGCCGCCGTGGAAGAAGACCACCGTGGGGGCGGGGCCGCCGCCGGACGGACGGTAGACCCGCACCGGCACGTCCCCGTCCGGACCCGGCAGCGCGCCGTCCACGACCGAGCCGACCTCGACCGGCCGGGCGGCGGTGGCGGCGTGCGCCCGGCCGATCACCGCCCGCAGCTCGTCGGGGGCGGTGTCGGCGATCAGCAGGGGCGGGCGGGCGTCGACCTGCTCGGTCAGCGTCGCGAGGGCCGGGTCGAGGGGCATGGCCCTGAAGCTACGCCGCGCCCGCCGGGCCGGCCGCCGGTGCTGCGCCGTTCGGAGCACCGGCGCCCGCCCCCCCCCCGCGCGGGGGGCCGCCCGGGGGCGGGGAGGCGGCGTGGGGGAGGCCTGCTCGCTGACCTGGGTCAGCCGGATGTTGTTGCCGGACGGGTCGCGGAAGGAGGCGTCCCGGCCGTAGGGGCGGTCCTCCGGCTTGTCGATGAACTCCACGCCGCGGGCCACCATCTCGGCGTAGGAGGCGTCGCAGTCGTCGGTGCCCAGGAAGACCGTGCCGGTGGCGCCCTTGGCGGTCAGCTCGCGCACCTGCGCCGACGTCTCGGCGTCGAAGAGCGGCGGGCCGGGGATCTCCATCAGCACGATGGCGATGTCGTCCTGCCCGACCGGGCCGACGGAGAGCCAGCGGAAGTCGCCGAGCTCGGGAATGGTCACGTCGGCGCGGACCTCCAGGCCGACCTTGTCGGTGTAGAAGGCGAGCGCCTCCTCCTGGTCGTGGACCCAGATCTGTGCGTTGGTGATGCGGATCATCGGACTCTCCTGGCCTTCGTCGGGCGGAATGTCGGGGGGAATACCGTCACGCTATTCCGGGCCCGTCCGCACCGTCTTCTCGAAACGTGCGGTGTTGTGGCCGCCCGTAGGCGCGCAGCACGCAGGCCGGGACGATGGCGTGCGCGACCGCCGGGGGGAAGGCCGCGCGGTAGGCGGCGGGGGCCAGCCCGAACATCCGGGTGAAGCTGGTGGTGAAGGAGCCGAGGCTGCTGAGCCCCACGTCGAAGCAGATCTGGGTGACCGGCCGGTCGGTGGTGCGCAGCAGCGCGGCCGCCCGCTCCAGGCGGCGGGTGAGCAGGTAGACGTGCGGCGACTCGCCGAAGGCACGGCGGAAGGCGCGGCTGAAGTGCGCGGGGGAGAGGCCGGCGGCCGCGGCCAGCTCGGCGACCCGCAGCGGCTCGGCGTACCGGGCGTCGACGAGGTCCTTGGCGCGCAGCAGATGACGGGAGGGCGGGTGGGCTGCCACGGGTCCCCAGCGTAGTGGCCGGGGCTGACAGCGGGCGGGCGCGAGGCCGCTGTCAGCCCGGGCGTCAGGCGGTCCGGGCCGCCCTGAGGACCTGGTTCGGCCCGCCCACGGCGCCCTGCGAGTAGTCGGCGACCAGCAGGCGCACCGCCCGCTCGGTCGCCTCGTCGGCGGGGGTGAGGATCACCAGCCGCTGGTCGGAGCCGTCGGTGGCGGCGAGCAGGTCGTAGCAGACACTCAGCTCGCCGCCCACCGGGTGCCGGATCCGCTTCGAGCCGTGCGAGCGCTCACGGACCGTCCGGTCCTCCCACCACAGGTCGAACTCCCGGCTGCCGGCCCGCAGCTCCGCCACGACCGCGCGCAGCCGCCGGTCGTCGCGGTGCCGGGCGGAGGCGGACCGCAGGGCGCCGACCGTCTCGCGCGCGAACTGCTCCCAGGTCAGCTGGGTCCGGCGGCTCTCGGGGTCCAGGAAGGTCAGCCGGGCGGTGTTGTCGGCCCGGCCCGAGCCGAAGCCGGCACCGAACAGGGCCGAGGCCGCGCCGTTCCACGCCATGACGTCGAGCCGGTGGTCGACGACGTACGCCGGCAGCAGGGGCATGCCGTCCAGCACCGCGCGCAGCGACGCCGACACCGGCGCCGCCACGTGCCGGCGCGGCGGTGCCTCACCGCGTGCGGTGAGGTGCAGGTACTCGCGCTCGGCGGGCGTCAGCCGCAGGGCCGCGCCGATGGCGTCGAGCACCGCGGACCCGGGCGCCCCGACCCGGCCCTGCTCCACCCGGATGTACCAGTCGACGCTCACCGCCGCCAGTTCGGCCACCTCCTGGCGGCGCAGGCCGGGCGTGCGACGCCGTCCGCCGCCCCGCAGCCCGACGTCCTCGGGCCGGATCCGCGCGCGCGCCGCGCGCAGGAAGGCCGCCAACTCGGCCCGCCTACCGCTCTGTCGATCGTTCACGTCGGCCATCGTCGCCGACGCGACCGGGCCCGGTCCACGCCCGAGGGTGGCACGCCGGGTACCAGGCTGCGGGCGGCCTCCCCGGCCGGCGGGCGGGCCGGAACGCTGGTGCACGTCACCGGCCGCACGCCGGTGGACACCGACAACCGACCTGACGGGGACACCCATGCAGCGCACGACCCGCACCCTCATATCGGCCGCCGCCACCACGGCCGCCGCCGTCCTCGCCCTCGGCACGGCGACCGCGGCCCACTCCGCGACCCACCCGGACCGCTTCGGTCACACCCGGGTCCGCGCGAGCATTCCCCAGCACACGCCCCGATTCACCGTCACCAGCCCCGAGTTGGCGCACGGCACCTTCCCGGCGGCGGACTACGCGAGCAGCTTCGGCTGCACCGGCGCCAACCACGCGCCGAGCCTGCACTGGTCCGGGGCGCCGGCGAGCACCCGCAGCTACGCGATCTCGATGTTCGACCAGGACGCGCCGACCGGGAGCGGCTTCTGGCACTGGATGACCTGGGACCTGCCGGGCACCACCACCACGCTCGTGGGCCCGGCGCCGGCCGGCATGGTCACCGGGACGACCGACGCCGGCACCGCCGGTTACCTGGGACCCTGCCCGCCCGTCGGGGACGTGGCGCACCACTACGTGATCCGGGTGGTGGCGCTGGACGTGCCGACCCTGGGCCTGGCGGCGGACAGCACCCCCGCGCTGGCGTCCTTCTCGCTGGCGATGAGCGGGCACATCGTGGGCACGGCCGAGCTGACCGCCGCCGCGCGGCGCTGACCGCCGCCGCGCGGCCGGGGCAGAGGGGAGGCCGGTGGGTCAGCCCCTGGTGGACTGGCCCACCGGCCTCCTGTCGGTGGGTCAGCCGATCCAGCCCGGGGTGCGGCCGCTGAGGGCGAGCGCGCGGTCGAAGGCGCAGGCGTCGGCCGGTGCCGTGACGGCCTGGCCGTAACCGCCGTTGGCGCGGGCCTGGTCGGCGATCTGCTCGACCACGCCGAGCAGTACGGTGCCCGCTTCCTCACCGACCACGAAGGGCTGGCCGGTGGCGCGGGCCAGGTCCCAGCCGTGCAGGGCGAGCTCCTGCAGGGTGATGCCGGCGGCGAGGCTCGCGGGGTAGGTGCCGGGGCCGAACCGGGTCTCGCCGGTCATCGCCTCCGGCTTCAGCCAGGCCGCGACCGCGCGCTCGGCGCCGGCCGCCACCGCGGCGGGCTCGGTGAGGGGGGTGGGCTCGCCGTGGCGGGGGAGCTTGGCGGCCGCGAGCTCGGAGTCGGGGAGCACGCCCCCGAGGTGGGCGAACAGCTCGGCGACGGTGTACTGCGCGCACGGGGTGGCGGCGCCGAGGCGGTCGGCCGGGATGGCCCGGGCGGTGCGGGCGAACAGGGTGGCGAACTCGGTCAGTGCGGTCTGCATGGCAGGGGCCTCTGGCTTCTCTGGGTCGTCGGTCGCGGATCAATGCTTTAGTTGACACTAAAATGACGACCCTGCGGAGCGCAAGCTGAAGCCCCGACTAAAATGACAGGCATGGAAGCGGTCCAAGCGGTAGCCGAACCCCGCCGGCGCGAGATCCTGCGGCTGGTCTGGGACGACGAGCTGTGCGCGGGCGACATCGCCGAGCGGTTCGAGGTGACCTTCGGCGCGGTCTCCCAACACCTGAAGGTGCTGCGCGACGCGGGCCTGGTCACGTTGCGCCAGGAGGGCCGCAAGCGGTACTACCGGGCCGACCGGGAGGCGATGGGACCGCTGGCGGCCTACCTGCAGTCGATGTGGGCCGACAAGCTGGACGTGCTCGCCGAACTGGCGGAAGCGGCAGAGGCGACGGAAGCGGCCGAACGGGCCGGGGAAGCCAACGGGAGCGGCACATGACGACGACGGACCAGGTGGTGCTGGAGCGGCGGATCGCCGCCCGCCCCGAGACGGTGTTCTCGTTCTTCACCGACCGGGAGAAGTGGCTCTCCTGGATGGGCCGCGACGGCGAGTTCTCCTTCATCCCGGGCGGGGCGTACCGGACCGGCGTCAACGCCCAGTGCGACGCCGTCGGGCAGTTCCTGGTCGTGGACCCGTACCACCGGGTCGTCTTCACCTGGGGCTACGAGGGCGCGGCCAAGTCGGTGCCGCCCGGCGCCAGCACGGTCGAGGTGACCCTGACCCCCGACGGCGAGGGCACCCTGCTCACCCTGGTCCACCGCGACCTGCCCCGCGAGGCGTGCGCCCCCCACCTCGAGGGCTGGACCCACTACCTGGACCGCCTCGTCGAGCGCGCCGAGGGCGGCGACCCGGGCCCGGACGCGTGGCTGGAGTCGCCCGCCCCCGTGCCGCGCTGAGGGCGCGGGCACCGGCCGGATGGGATGGAAGTCCGGCATGGGGAGGGGCGGTCGGGTCAACCCGACCGCCCCTCCCCGCTTCCACGCGTCGGCCGTGTGCACGGACGGCGAGTCCATCAGCTCTGCGTTCCCGTCGTCAGCCACACGCACCCGCCGGACGCCGGTGGCCGAGTTCGGTCGGGTGGGTCAGCGGGTGCCGGGCCGGGTCGCGGGCGTGAGCACCCGTCCGCGGCCCCGGTGATGCGCCGCGAGCCCCTCCTGGCCGGTGCCATGACCCCCGCCTCCGCTTCCACCGGCTGAACGCGCCTGCCCCCGAGGTGAGACGGAACACCCGTCAGATCCCGCTGGTGGCTTCGACCCTGCCCTCCTTGACGGCGATCTGCAGGGCGGCGAAGTCGACTTCGTTCTGGTCGGCGTAGGCCTCGGCGAAGTCCGCGATGGCCTCGTCGAAGCGGTCGGAGCCTCCGAGGTAGGCGGCCAACGCGACGCGGTCACCCGAGCGGGCGTGTGCTCGGGCCAGGGTCCAACCGCAGAGGCGACCGTACACCGCCATGCCCGAGGGGATCATCATCTCGATCGGCGCGGAGAGCTTCCAGTCTCGCAACTGCCGCACGTAGAAGTCGCGGTCCACCCCGTCCGCGCCGGCCACGCGGGTCCAGCCGAGGAAGATGTCGCTCTGAGCCTGCATGAGGTGCTGCCCGGCGACGACGCGCTCACCCTGGTTGCCGTACTGGCTGCGCCCGGCGAACTCCACGAGGACGGAGGGCTGGGCCTCCTTGGCCTGTAGGAAGAGCGGCTCGACGCCGTCCCCGGCGTCCATCAGCAGCACCCAGGCACGGGTGCCGACGCTGCCGACCCCGACCACCTTGCGGGCCATCTGGACCAGCGTGAACTGATCCAGCAGGTGTCGCCGGTCGGACTGCAGGGTGCGCCGGTACTTGCCCAGCACGGTGTGGATCAGCTGGTAGATGGCATCGGCCTGCACATCGTTGAAGACCTCTTCGACGGGGACGATCGTCGGGGGGTCGCTGAGGATCTGGCGCCGGCCGTCGACCAGGGTGGTGAGTTTGCCCAGCGCCTGCGTGCTGTCGCGGGTGTGGGCCTTGGCCAGCAGGTCCTCGGCCGTCCTGAACCTCTTCGCCTTCAAGTGGGACCTGAACTGCCCGATGGCCTCCTCGATGTCCAGGTGCGCGTACCAGACCTCCAGGAAGGGCTGCTTCGCGAAGCCGCGCATGGCCTTGCGATAGCCCCTGGCCGCCGCGAGGACGATCTTGCGGCAGGCCTTGTCGGAGAAGTCGTTGTCGCGTCCCGCCACGATCAGGCTCGCGGCCAGCCGCTTGACGTCCCACTCGAAGGGCCCGGGCAGCGTCTCGTCGAAGTCGTTGACGTCGAAGACCAGTCGCCGTTCCGGCGAGGCGAACGCGCCGAAGTTGGACAGATGCGCGTCTCCGCACAGCTGGACCTGCAGACCTGAGGTGGGTGTGCCGGCCAGATCCGCCGCCATCGGCAGGGCGGCACCCCGGTAGTACGTGAAGGGCGACACCAGCATGCGCCCGTGCCGTACCGGCACCAGTTCCGGAACCCGCGACGCCGCCTGGCTCACCAGGAGGCCGACCGGATCCCGCGAGCTGCCCGGCCGGAACTCTCCGTGCGCCTCCAGCGGAGCCGACCCGCGGGCGTCCTTCCCCAGCGCCACCCGGTCGGCCCGACTCGGAGGCGCCGCCGGCGCCGCGCCCCGGGACGACGCCCCCGTAGAAGCCTTCCCGCCGGTCCTGCCCGTCTTCTTCGCCGTCATGGCCACTCCTGTCAAGCCGCAGCCGCGCATGCCGTTGGCCGGCAAAGCGTCGCAGAGAGCTATGGATGTACCCATGCCAGGTGACCGGCACCACGCCTGGCCGGCATCCCACCCGAAGGGGTGAGCCACCGCCGTGGTCCCGCAGCCACGAAGTGGCGCGTCACTTCTGCCGTACCGGAACCGGTGAGTCCAGAATGAGGCATGGCATCAGGTCCGAACCCGGTCGATCCGCCCCCGCTGACGCCGGTTCAGGCCGCTGAGCAGGGTGAGCACTGGTGGCCGGTGGCGCTGGCGATCCTGGTCGTCGCCTTTCTCCATGTGGGGCTGCCGGCGAAGTACCGGGTGAGCCCCTCCTGGGTGGTCCCGGTCGTCATGCTCCTGTTGCTGGCCGCGCTGATCATCGGGGACCCGGGCCGCATCGATCGCCGGAAACCCTGGCTGCGGGTCACGACCGGCGTCACCATCGCCCTCATGACGCTGGCGAACGTCTTCGCCGCCGCCCGCCTGGTGGCCGACATCCTGACCAACAACAAGCTGTTCGCCAACAACGCCGTCGCGTTGCTGGCCACCGGCGGCGTGATCTGGGTCACGAACGTGATCACCTTCGGGCTGTGGTTCTGGGACCTGGATCGCGGTGGCGCCGCCGCCCGTGCGCACCGACCGTATGCGAATCCGGCGCTGGTGTTCCCCGAGATGCAGTACACGGAGTACGCGCCGGCCGCCTGGGTGCCGATCTTCGTCGACTATCTGGTGCTGGCCTTCTGGACGGCCACCGCGTTCAGCCCGACCGACATCTCGGCGATCAAGCGGTGGGCCAAGCTGATGATGATCACGGAATCGGTGGCGTCCCTCGGCCTCGGCGCACTGGTGATCGCTCGCGCGATCAACATCCTGCAGTAGGCACGCTCGACGGAGCCTTGGCGGTGTGCTTGGCGAGCAGGCCCGCAGGCAGCATGACGATCAGACCGATCCCCACGCCGCACAACGTCCAGAGCACCCGGTAGCCCTCGGCGGCGTAGTCGCAGGGCTGCGGCAGGTCCACCAGGATCAGCACGCCCGCGGCGATCGCCGCACACTCCAGCGCGTCGTTGTAGAAGCGAGTCGCCGCGCCGTGCATCAACAGGAGCAACCTCGGCTTGTCAGACCCCGGCTCAGGGATGCCGCGCGGTAGACATGTGTCGTGATGAGCGAGATCGAGGAGCAGGGCGTGGGAGGGTCGGAGCCGTGCGGTCCGGGAGGCCCTGCCCTCTGTTCCGCCCCGCCGTCAGTGGATTGCGGTGGGCGTGTTGACTGATGGCGCGGGGTCGGCTCCCCGGGGTGGGGCCAGGCCCTCACCCCGCATGATCGCGTGGACCGTGGTTCGCATCGTGGGCTCCGCCGCCGCGCTGGTGGCCCTCTACTTCGCGCTGCCCCTGAACCAGTCCTCGGGCTGGGTGGCCGTCACGATGCTGGTGATCGGGCTCGCGGTGTTCGTCGGACTGGTCGCGTTCCAGGTCCGGTCGATCCTCCGGTCACCGTTCCCGGGCCTACGGGCCGTCGAAGCCCTGAGCACCGGCGTTCCGCTGTTCCTGTTGCTGTTCGCCAGCACGTACGTGGTCATGGCGACGATGTCGGCCGGCAACTTCGGCGGGCCGCTCACGCACACCGACGGGCTGTACTTCACCGTCACCGTGTTCTCGACGGTCGGCTTCGGCGACATCACGGCCAGGACCGAGGCGGCGCGGCTCGTGGTCACCGGGCAGATGGTCGCCGATCTCGTGGTCCTCGGGCTCGCCGTCAAGATCATCATGGGTGCGGTCGACCGTCGGCGGCAACCGGGGGAGGCCGACGCCACACCGCTCGCCTGACCGGTGCGGAGGTCTCCCTCGCGGCGTGAATTCCCGCCCGTCCACCCTCCCCGGTGATCTCAGGGCGCGGTCGACTCGGCGTCGGGTCCGGTGCCGGAAGCCCAGGTCCGGTAGGCGGCGACGGCGCTGGGCAGCGTGGGGAAGATCCGGTCGTCGCCGACGGACCCCGTCAGCCCGTAGGCGTCCAGGTCGTCCCGCAGGTCCTGCTTGACCCGGGCCAGCGCGAAGACGATGCCGCGTTCGGCCAGTTCGGCCCGGAGCGCCTCCACCGAGTCCAGTGCGGTGATGTCGACCTCGACGTTGGCCTCGGTGTTGAGGACGAACCAGCGGACCGGGCCGGTGTCCTGCGCGACCGCGGTCAGTGCGCGGTGCCGGAAGTCCTCCGCGTTGGCGAAGAACAGCGGTGAGTCGTAGCGGTAGACGACCAGGCCGGGAATGGTGCGGGCCTGCGGGTAGTCGTCGATGTCGTGCATGCCGGGCACACCGGGCACCAGGCCCTGGACGGCGTCGTGCGGGCGGGCCACCCGGCTCAGCAGCTCCGTGATCGACAGTCCCACGGCGACCAGGACCCCGTACAGGATGTCCAGCGCCAGGACTCCGGCCAGGCAGCCGAGCGCCAGCAGGAACTCCCGCAGCCGGAACCGCCTCAGCCGGCGCAGGCCCGCCACGTCGATCATCCGGATCGCGGCGAACACCACCAGGGCGCCCAGGACGGCCGAGGGCGTGTACGTCAGCAGCGGGCCGAGGAACAGCAGCACGGCGAGCACGGCCGCGCCGGCCGTCAGCCCGTACACCTGGGTGCGCCCGCCGGCCGACTGGGCGAGCGCGGTGCGGCTGGCGCTGCTGCTCACGGGGAACCCGTGCAGGAGGCCGGCGCCGAGGTTGGCCCCGCCCAGGGCGAGCAGCTCCTGGTTGGCGTCGAGCTGCTCGCCCTCGTCCCGGGACTCGAAGGCCCGCGCGGTGAGGATCACGTCGGTGTAGCCGACCAGCAGGACCCCGAGTGCGGGCAGCACCAGGCGGTGCACCTCGCTCAGGTCCGGCAGCGAAGGGCTGGGCAACCCGGCCGGGATCCTGCCGATGACGGCGATGCCGTGGTCCTGCAGGCCGAAGGCCGCCACCACCGCCGTGGCGAGCACCACGGCCAGGAGCGGGGCGGGGAGCTTGGGCAGGAAGCGGTCGAGGGCGAAGAGGAAGAGCAGCGCCGCCGCGCTGAGGACCACGGTGGCGGTGTCGGCCTGCGAGAGGTGTCGCACGAAGTACCACAGCTGCGGGCCGAACCCCTCGCCCTCCACCTCGACGCCGGTGAGTTTGGACAACTGGTCCACCATCATGATCAGCGCGACCCCGGCCAGATAGCCGATCAGGACCGGTTGCGAGAGCAGGTCGGCGACGAAGCCCAGCCGTGCCAGCCACGCCAGCGCGAACAGCACGCCGACCACCACCGCGAGGGTGGCGGCGAGCACCGCGTAGCGGTCGGTGTCCCCGTCGGCCAGCGGCCCGACCACGGTGGCGGTCATCAGCGCCGTCGTCGACTCGGGCCCCACCGACAACAACCGGGACGAACCGAGCAGGGCGTACACCGCCAGCGCCGGGAGGATCGCCCAGAGCCCCGCGACCGGCGGCAGCCCCGCGACACCCGCGTAGGCCATGACCTGCGGTACCAGGTACGCCGCGACGGTGACCCCGGCCAACAGGTCACCGCGCAGCCAGGCGCGCTGGTAGCCCCTGAGCACGGTGAGCCCGGGGACCGAGGGAAGGGAGGGGCGCCATCCGCCGCTCCGCGGGACAGGCTCCGGCACGATTCTCCTTCCGCCCACCGGGCCCATGCTCCGACAGCGGCGCGCGATACCGGGGGAGGCCCCGCCCGGCGCGGCCCCATCGGGTGACGCGAAAGCCTCAGCCTCCCCCCAATGGCTGATCCCCGGGGCCACCGCGGCGTCGTCGCAGGTCGGGATGGAACGCATGGGGCGGCGGGGCCCGCAGCGATTCCTTCCCACCGCGCAGCCGGGGGACGCGGGCCGGACTCGTGTCCCCCGGCCGCGGCCGACGGGAGGGGCACTACAGTCGCCCTGACCGATCGTCATTCAGGAGGGTCCGTGCCGTACGTCGTCGACTTCGTGAACGTCTCCACCGTCGGCCTGGAGTCGTCTCCGGTCGCGGAGTCCCTCGCCGGGCTGCGTGCCAACGAGGCGCGCTACTTCAAGAACAAGTACGACCACGTCTTCACCGTCGTCCCGGCGGGCGAGGCGCCGCAGGCGCTCGACTGGGTGACCCGGATCCTCGCCGAGGAGCGCGAGATCGTCATCGCCTCCCCCGCGCTGGAGGTGACCTCCTTCGAGGTGGACGGTATTCGGATGGCCTACGTGTTCTACGAGTCCGGCCTGTCGGTCAACGTGATGTACAGCATCGACGAGGCGGGGAAGCGCGCGGTGGGGTTCAAGCTCTCCGAGGGCATGGACGTTCCCGAGGAGCTGGCCTCGCGCTTCAAGTTCGCGCGTCAGAAGTCGAAGCTGGCCGGGGTGATCCGCGGCTCCTACTTCGTGGTCAAGGGCGCGTACTGAGACCGGTCACCCGGTGGTGTCGGCCGTCCCACCCGGGCCGACGCGTTCCAGGGGGCGACCTGCGGGGACGCACCCGGTGCGGCTCTCGGGTGTGTCGCGTGGTGTCCGCCCCCGGGCAGCGATTGGATGGCGGTCCTACCCCCTCGCAGAGACGAGATGAGGAACCGCGTTGACGGTGATCGGAAACGCCGACGGTGCTCCGTGCTGGGCGCAGCTGAGCGTGCGTGACCTGGAAGCGGCCCAGCACTTCTACGGCCAGCTCTTCGGCTGGACCGCGGAGACGGACCCGGATCCGCAGTACGGCGGCTACACGACCTTCTCCCTCGGTGGTAAGCCGGCCGCGGCCGTGGCTCCGCTGATGAATCCGCAGCAGCCCGTGATGTGGCTGCTCTCCTTCGCCACCTCGGGTGTCGACGCCGCGGCCGAGGGTGCCAAGGGCGCCGGCGCCCAGGTGTGGATGGGGCCGATGGACGTGGGCGACCTGGGCCGCTGGGCGCTGCTCAGCGACCCGACGGGTGCGCCGTTCGCCCTGTGGGAGGGCAGGAGGTTCAGCGGTTTCGGCGTCGCGGACGAGCCCAACTCCCTGGGCTGGATCGACCTGTCGACGCGGGACGTGGAGGCTGCCGTCGCCTTCTACAAGGGCCGGTTCGACTGGCAGATCTGGCCCGACGACCGGTACCCCATGGTCGGCATGGCGGACACCATGTTCGGCGGCGTGATGAAGATGGGGGAGGAGGTCCCGTCCGCGGTCCCCTCGCACTGGAACCCGTTCTTCCAGGTCGACGACGTGGACGCGACCGCCGCCCAGGCGGCCGACCTCGGCGCCGACCTGGTGCACGGCCCCGCGGACGCCCAGATGGAGAACGGCCCCCGACTGGCCGTCATCCGCGACCCGCAGGGCGCCACCTTCGGCGTCTTCGCCCCACGCGCCAGCTGACGACGCCCCACCACCGAACCCACCCCGTCCCGGCCGGCCGCACCGCTGCTCCCGGCCGACCGGGACCCCCTCGTCCTCCACGCCCACGAGCCGATCGCGGCAGACCCGGATCGGTCACGGTGTCGCCCGAGCGCCCGCCCCATTTCCTGGTCGCCCGCGGCACCCCGCCGGTGTGGTCGTCGCGTACGTCCACGCGTTGACGCCCCCTCCGAGCGACTCCCGAGCGACTCCGCCGTCATCGCCGAGCGCCACCGGCGCATCACGATCTCCTGGCAGTGACCTGCTGCCGGGCACCGCACACCATCACGTTGAGGAGGGAACGATCACGAGCGTGATCACCGCGGCGGGCACTGACGTTGGCATGAGCCGCTGTCGGGCGCTGGTCAGTGCTCGTACCTGCTGTGCTCGATCGTCCTGAACGCGCACGTGACCTGCGAAGACTCGCCGGTCGCCGCGAACGGGTGAGAGGCGGCCACTGTCACGTCCCGACGGGCGTCTGCCAGAATCGACCGGTCGGTGGGCGGAGACGAGGAGGCTCGCGTGGGCGGGGACGAGGTGCGGTCGCGGATCCCGCAGTTGCGGCTGGACGAGCTGCTGGAGGAGCTGCAGGCGCGGATCGACGCCGCGCGCGGTACCCGTGACCGGGTGCACAGCCTCTTGGAGGCGGTGCTGTCGGTGGGCCGGGAGCTGGATCTGACGCAGGTGCTGCGGCGGATCGTGGAGGCCGCAGCGGTGCTGGTGGACGCCCGGTACGCGGCGCTGGGGGTGATCGGTCCGGACGGCGAGTCGCTGTCGCAGTTCCTGACCGTAGGTCTGGGCGATGAGGAGATCGGCCGGATCGGGCCGTACCCGACCGGCAAGGGGATCCTCGGCGAGCTGATCCACCACCCCGAGGCACTGCGGCTGGAGGATCTGGCCGCGCACCCGGCCTCCTACGGTTGCCCGGCGCACCATCCGGTGATGCGGACCTTCCTCGGGGTGCCGGTGAGGGTGCGGGAGGAGGTGTTCGGCAACCTCTACCTGACCGACAAGAAGAGCGGGGAACAGTTCGATGCCGACGACGAGTCGGTGATCGCGACGCTGGCGGTGGCGGCGGGGGTGGCGATCGACAACGCCCGGCTCTACGAGGAGGCGCAGAGCCAGCAGCGCTGGCTGAGTGCGAGCGCGGAGATCACCCGGGGCCTGCTGTCGGGCTCCACTCGCGCCGAGGTGATGGAGCTGATCGCGCGGCGGGCGTTGGAGATCACCGGCGCCGAGCTGGTCGACCTGTCGGTGCGCGAGGGCGACGGTGAGGGGCTGCGGGTCGAACTGGCGCTGGGAGGCGACCCGGATGCCCGGTCGGGGATCCATCTGCCGCTGGCCGGCACGCTCTCGGGGGAGGCGTTCAGCCTCGGAACGCCGGTCACGACCCTCGACCTGGCGCAGGACCCCCGGCTGACCGGCGGGCCGCGCCGGTTCTCCGGCCTGGGGCCGGCGGTGGCCGTGCCGCTGGGCCGGGCGGACGGGCAGAGCGAGGGCGTGCTGCTGCTGGCCCGGCCGACGGGCGAGCGGGCCTTCACCGACCGCGAGATCGGTCCGCTGCTCGGGTTCGCCGACCAGGCCGCGCTGGCGCTGGAACTGGCGGACAGGCGCCGGGACGTCGAACAGCTGGCGATACTGGAGGACCGCGACCGGATCGCCCGCGACCTGCACGACCTGGCCATCCAGCGGCTCTTCGCCACCGGCATGACGCTGCAGAGCGCGGCCCGGTTCATCGAGCACCCGGGCGCCTCGGACCGGGTGCTGCGGGCGGTGGGGGATCTGGACGAGACGATCAAGATCATCCGCTCGACGATCTTCGGCCTGCGGGCGCGCGATGACTCGGCCGCTCATGGACTGCGTTCGCGGGTGGTGCGGGTGGTCGAGGAGGCGCAGGCGGCGCTGGGCTTCGCACCCAGGCTGAGTATGGAGGGCCTGCTGGACACGGACGTTCCGGGTCAGGTGGCCGATCACGTGGTGGCGGTGCTGGGCGAGGCGCTGAGCAACGCCGCTCGGCACGCGAAGGCCGGCCGGGTCGAGGTGACGTTGCGGGCGACCGGATCCCAGGTGCTGCTGAGCGTGCAGGACGACGGCGTCGGCATCCCGGAGCAGGGCCGGCGCAGTGGGCTGCGCAACCTTGCGGAGCGGGCCGAGAGCCTGGGCGGGGCGCTGGAGCTGTCGAGTCCGCCCGAGGGCGGGGCGCGGCTTGTCTGGGCGGTGCCGTTGGAGGTCTGACCGCTGCCGGAGGCGTGGCCGTGTGGCTTTCGGGGTCAGGGGTCAGGGGTCAGGTGTGCGGGGTGAGGGCGGCCGTCAGGCGGCGGCCGGTCACCCACTCGGGGCGGATCCGGATGGTCACCTGCCCGGCGGGCGGCGCAGCGGCGGCCCGAGTGCCGGCGCCTTCTCCGGTGGTCTCGGCGGTGCCGAGGACGGTGACGCTCCAGCCGCTGCCGTCGGCCGCGCTGATCTCGTCGGCCTGGAAGGCGACCAGTACCCCCGCCACCGCGCGAAGGAATTCGGAACCCGCGGTGGCCCGCAGCAGCACGCTGCCGTCGTCGTCGAGCTGGTAGCGGGTCGGCAGGACGGCGGGTAGAGCGCCGACGGTGTAGACGACGCGCCCGACCGGTGCCCCGGCCAGCAGGCGCAGGCATTGCCGCTCTTCCAGCGGCGTGGCGTCAGGTGTCATGGCATCGATGGTGGCCCGGTGGCGGGCGGTTCAGGAGAGGCCGTTGGTCCCTGGCCGGTGGCCGGGCGGTCCAACGGCCCGGGACGGTTGTCAGTGGGCGCGCCGGCCGGACGCCTGGTCGTGGGCGGCCAGGGCCTGGGTGGCGATGACGGCGGCCTGCACCCGGCGCTCCACGCCGAGCTTGGCCAGCAGCCGGGAGATGTGGTTCTTGACGGTCTTCTCGGCGAGGTAGAGGCGCTGGCCGATCTGGCGGTTGGTCAGGCCCTCGCCGATCAGGGCGAGGATCTCCCGCTCGCGGTCGGTGAGCTGCGGGAGGTCGGAGGCCGGAGGGGCGGTGTCGCCGCGCAGGCGGGCCATCAGGCGGGTGGTGGCGCCGGGGTCGAGCATGGACTGCCCGGAGGCGACGGTGCGCACCGCGGAGACCAGGTCGGTGCCGCTGATCTGCTTCAGCACGTATCCGGCGGCGCCGGCCATGATCGAGTCGAGCAGCGCCTCCTCGTCGTCGAAGGAGGTGAGGATCAGGCAGGCCAGTTCGGGCATGCGCGAGCGCAGCTCGCGGCAGACGGTCACGCCGTTGCCGTCCGGCAGTCGCATGTCGAGGATCGCCACGTCGGGGCGCAGCGCGGGGACTCGCGCGAGTGCCTGTTCGACCGTGCCGGCCTCGCCGACCACGCTCAGGTCGGGTTCGGCGTCCAGCAGGTCGTGCACGCCCCGGCGTACCACCTCGTGGTCGTCGAGCAGGAACACCTTCACCGGCCCGCTGGCCCGGTTCGCCGTGCTGTCCGCCATCACTTCTCCGTACCTCTGGACCCGCCACCGGAACGGGGCGAGTGGGACCGTCGGGCAGTCTGCCTGCCGCTCCGACACGCGCGATAGGGCCGGACGGCCCCATTCTCCCCGCTCCCGGTCACCGGCGGGTGGAACCGGCCGGCGGGGCCGCGGCGAGGGCCTTGCCGGGTGACTCCGTCAGCTCGGCGCGGAGCCGTGGCGTGGGGCAGCCGGCCGGTCCGTAGCCGATGCGCAGCAGCATCTGCGGGGCGCAGCGGCCGTGTTCCGCGGTGGTCATCCGTGTGCGCAGGTCAGGCCATTCCAGGGCCTGGTGCAGGATCGAGGCGCGCAGACCGTGCAGGGTGAGCAGGAGCAGGACGTGCTGGAGCGCCTGGCCGGCGCGCAGCCAGTCGGCCCGGCGGTCGTGGCGGGTGGTGAGCATGAGCAACTGGGGGTCGGCCTCGAACGCGGCGCGTTCCCGGGGCAGTCCGTCGCCGGGTGCGGCGAAGGTGCGCAACGGCACCACACCGGTGGAGTCCTGGGGGCCGAGTGCGTAGGCGGGGATGCCGACGCCGGTACCGGGGGTGGCGAGGGCGGCGAGGTTCTCGGCGTGCCGGCCGCGGTGGCGGAGGTTGCGGCGCTCGGCTCGTGCGGTGAGGTCGAGCAGGGTGCGGCGCTCGGCGGGGCCCGGCTGGTGCAGGTCGGCGCCGTCGAGCCGGGCGGCTTCGGCGAGTTCGGCGAGGACTGCTGCGGGTACCGGATCGGCGGTGAACGGCAGGCGGCTGCTGCGTCGGCGCCAGATGGCCCGGTAGAGGTCGGGGCGGCGCAACAGCGCCGCACGCGGTGGCCCGGCCAGGCGAACCGTGGCCAGCAGGTCGGGCTGATCGGGCCGGGGCAGCAGGCGTACGACGGGTTCCCGGCCGAGGTGGATGGCGGCGGCCTGGAGGTTGCCGAGTGCGGCGCCGACCGAGATGTGCAGGGCCCGGGTGTCCGGATCGGTGAGCGCGGGGGCGCGCTGGGGTAAGGCGTGCACGCGGATGGTGTGTGTGGTGCGGTCGAGGTGGAACCGCCACGGTTGGCAGTTGTGGAGGGAGGGCGCGGCTCCCGCCGCGGCGATGAGTGCTTGGCCGAGCTCGTCGTCGAGGGTCACGGACGTCACGATGGAGGTGTCCTTCCTGCGGGGGTGCGGGCCGGGCCAGCTCGTTGCGCTCGGCGCAGGCCGCGGCGCCGGACGGGTACGGGGAACGCTGGTCACGGTCGGCCTGCCTTGCGGTGAGCGGCTGTGAGTAGCCGGGGTGGGCTCAGGTGTGCGGGATCACCGCGACCGGGGCCGCGGCGCGGTGGAGCACCGCGTGCGTGATGGGGCCGAGCCGGATGCCCGGAGCGCGGCCGGGCGCAGGTCGCCGGGCCGGAAGTCGCCGGTGTCCTCGGCGTCCTGGGGGCCGAGCCAGGGCCAGGCGTGCAGCAGCCGCAGCGCAACGCCACGGCGTTGCGCCTCTTCGGCGGCCCAGGAGGCCGCGCTCTCGCTGCTCGGGGATCCGTCGATCCCGGTCAGGACGCGGCGTGCCATCAGTTCTCTCCTCCAGTGGGCCCGGCCGGCTCCGCGGTCGGGCCGCCTGCTCGGGGCCCTCGCCGAGAGAACTCTGTCGGTGGCGATCCGGCCTGGCCCAGGGCCCGACCGGGCCGAGGAGTGGGCCACTGGTCCCGGGCGTCCCCGGAGCCCCGGCACCGGGGTGACGCGGGACCAGTGGGACGCGGGTGAGGGACCGGTGGCGCCGACAGCAGGGCCCGATGGTCCCTGGGACGCGCCCGGCCGCGGCACCAGGATCGTCACCGTGAGCGACGGACGCACCGGCGTCCGTCCGCCTCGGAGCACATCGCAGAGGAGCATCCGATGTCCGCACACGATCGCGGAAGACCACGGCAGAGCAAGGCGGTTGACGGGCCGCGAGGCGCGGGCGGCGGCTTCGGCCTGCCCGCCGCGACCGCGCTGGTGGTCGGAAGCGTCATCGGCACCGGAGTGTTCGCTCTACCGTCCGCACTCGCGCCTTACGGGCCGATCGCCCTGGTGGCGTTCGTGCTGGTGACGATCGGCGCGCTGGCGCTGGCGATGGTCTTCGGGAGGCTGTCGGAGCGGGTGCCGGGCAGCGGCGGCCCCTACGTCTACGCCCGGGAGGCGTTCGGCGAGTTCGCCGGGTTCCTGACCGCCTGGTCGTACTGGATCACCGCCTGGGCCGGGAACGCGGCCATCGCGGTCGCCTGGGTCGGCTACGTGGAGGTGTTCGTCGACAAGGGGCACCACACCTGGGGTTCGATCGGAATCGCGCTGGTGGGCCTGTGGCTGCCGGCGGTCGTCAACCTGACCGGGGTGCGCAACATCGGGGCCTTCCAGGTGGTCACCACGGTGCTGAAGTTCCTGCCGCTGGCGTTCATGGCCACGGCCGGCCTGCTGTTCGTGAAGTCCGGGAACTTCGGCGCCTTCAACGCGAGCGGCGGCTCGGCGCTGGGCGCCGTGTCCGCGGCGGGCGCGATCGCGCTGTTCAGCTACATCGGGCTGGAGACCGCCTCGGTGGCCGCCGGCCGGGTCCGGGAGCCGAGGCGAAACGTGCCGCGGGCCACCGTGTACGGCACGCTGGCCTGCGCCGCGATCTACCTGCTCGGCACCCTGGCCGTCCTCGGCACCGTCCCGCACGCCCAACTCGGTTCCTCCACAGCGCCGTTCACCGACGCGATGAACAACATCGCCGGCGGCCACTGGGCCGGCAACCTGGTCGCCGCCGCAGCGGTCGTCTCCGGCCTCGGCGCGCTCAACGGCTGGACCCTGATCTGCGCCGAGATGCCGATGGCGGCGGCCCGCGACGGGCTCTTCCCGGCCGCCTTCGCCGGCACCCGGGGCCGCAGCGAGGTGCCGGCGTTCGGCATCGTCTCGGCCACTGTCCTGGCCTCGGTGCTGACCGTGGTCAGCTACACCCAGTTCACCAAGGTCTTCACCGAGATCGTGCTGCTGAGCGTGCTCACCGCGGTGATCCCGTACCTGGTCTCGGCGGCGGCGCAGCTGTCCTGGCTGGTGCAGCACGGCCGGGCGGAGCTGGACCGGCGGCGCTTCGCCCGCGACGTCACCGTCGCGTTGCTCGCCCTGGTCTTCTCGTACTGGTCGATCCAGGGCAGCGGCTACCAGACCGTCTACTACGGCCTGTTCACCGTCCTGCTCGGCATCCCCGTCTACATCTGGCTCAAGCGCCCGCACACCGCGGCCCGGACCGCCGCCGCGAGTGGACCCACCGAGGCCGAGCCTGCGATCCCCGCCACCGCTCAGCCCCTGCCGAAGGCGGCCCGCACCGCCCGCCCGGTGGGCCTGCCGACCATCCTGCGCCGCGCCCTGACCACGCGTCACCAGCACTGAACCCCCGAAGGAGCACCACCGATGTCCACCCTGCGTGTCGATTCCGAGGCGGGCCGCCTGCGCCAGGTGATCCTGCACCGACCGGGACTGGAGCTGTCCCGGCTGACCCCGCGCAACGTCGACGAGCTGCTCTTCGACGACATCCTGTGGGCCAAGCGCGCCCGCGAGGAGCACGACGCCTTCGCCCAGGTGCTGCGCGACCACCGGGTGCGCGTCCACCACTACGCCGACCTGCTCGCCGAGACGCTCGACCTGGCGCCGGCCCGGGCCTGGCTGCTCGGCCAGGTCGTCACCCCGGCCACCGTCGGCCCGGCCCTGGTGGATCCGGTCCACGAGCTGTGCCTGCAGCTCGACGCCAAGCCCCTGGCCGAGTACCTGATCGGCGGCGTGCTTCGGGAGGACCTTCCGCTGCGCAACCCGCACAGCCTGGCCTGGCACACGCTCGGCGAGCAGGACTTCGCGCTGCCGCCGCTGCCCAACCACCTCTTCCCGCGCGACAACTCCTGCTGGGTCGGCGGACGGTACAGCCTCAACCCGATGGCCAAGGCCGCCCGCCGCCGGGAGACCCTGCACACCGCCGCGATCTACCGCTTCCACCCGCTGTTCGCGCAAGCCCCGCCCCCGCTGCTCGACGGCACCACCGCGGCCCCCGGCCTGAGCCTGGAGGGCGGCGACGTGCACGTCCTCGCGCCCGGGGTGGTGATGGTCGGGATGGGGGAGCGCACCACCGCCCAGGCCGTCGAAGCCCTCGCCCAGCAGCTGTTCCTGACCAACACCGCGCACCGGCTGATCGCCGTGCGACTGCCGCGGAGCCGGGCGTTCATGCACCTGGACACCGTCATGACGATGATCGACCGCGACACCTTCGCCCTCTACCCGGGCCTGGCCGACCAGTTGCGCTCCTGGACCCTCACCCCGGCCCCCGAGCGCCCCGCCGGCTTCGACGTCACCCCCGACACCGACCTCGCCGCCTCCCTCGCCGAAGCACTCGGCCTGGACAAGGTCCGCTTCCTGTCCGCCGAGCAGGACGTGCGGGCCGCCGAGCGCGAGCAGTGGGACGACGGCAGCAACTTCCTCGCCCTGGCGCCCGGCGTGGTCGTCGGCTACGAGCGCAACACCACCACCAACACCTACCTGCGCAAGCAGGGCATCGAGATCGTCACCATCGCCGGCTCCGAGCTCGGCCGCGGCCGCGGCGGCCCGCGCTGCATGAGCTGCCCCATCCAGCGCGACCCCGCCAACTAGCCACCCCCAGGAGGAATCCGCCATGACCGTCACCCTGCACGGCCGCCACTACCTGCGCGAACTCGACTTCAGCGCCACCGACATCCACCACCTGCTCGACCTCGCCGCCGACCTCAAGGCCGCCCGCAAGGCCGGCACCGAGCGCCAGCACCTCACCGGCCGGCGCCTCGCGCTGATCTTCGAGAAGAACTCCACCCGCACCCGCTGCGCCTTCGAAGTCGCCGCCGCCGACCAGGGCGCCACCACCACCTTCCTCGGCCCCGACAGCTCCCACCTGGGCCACAAGGAGTCGGTGGCCGACACCGCCCGGGTGCTGGGGCGGATGTACGACGGCATCGAGTACCGCGGCTTCGCCCAGGACACCGTCACCGAACTCGCCGCCCACGCCGGGGTGCCGGTCTACAACGGCCTCACCGACGAGTGCCACCCCACCCAGAGCCTGTGCGACGTGTTCACCATGCGCGAGCACAGCCGCAAGCCGCTGGAGCAGATCTCCTTCTGCTACCTGGGCGACGCCCGCAACAACACCGCCAACTCCCTCATGGTGATGGGCAGTCTGCTCGGCATGGACGTGCGGATCGCCGCCCCCCGCGAGCTGTGGCCCGACCCGCTGATCGTCTCCGAGTGCCTGCTGCTCGCGCAGGACAGCGGCGCCCGCTTCACCCTCACCGACCAGGTCGAGGAGGCCGTACGTGGCGCCGACTACCTCTACACCGACGTGTGGGTCTCGATGGGCGAGGACCACGACCGGTGGAAGGAGCGCATCGACCTGCTGCTCCCGTACCAGATCAACGCCACGACCATGGCCGCCACCGGCAACCCCGACACCGCCTTCCTGCACTGCCTGCCGGCCCTGCACGACCGGCGCACCGACCTCGGCGCCGAACTCGCCACCGAGCACGGCCTGGAGGGCCTGGAGGTCACCGACGAGGTCTTCGAGTCGCCCGCCTCCCTGGTCTTCACCCAGGCCGAGAACCGCATGCACACCATCAAGGCGATCCTCGTCGCCACCCTCGGGAGCAACTGACCATGCGCATCGTCGCCGCCCTCGGCGGAAACGCCCTGCTCCAGCGGGGCGAACACCCCGACGCCGCCGTCCAGCAGCACCACGTCCACGACGCCGCCCGCTCGCTGGCCGAACTCGTCCTGGCCGGACACGAACTCGTGATCACGCACGGCAACGGCCCGCAGGTCGGCCTGCTCGCCGTCGAGAGCGAGAGTGACCCGGCCCTGACCGTCCCCTACCCGCTGGACGTCCTCGGCGCGCAGACCCAGGGCATGATCGGCACCCTGCTCGCCCGGGAACTCGCCGGTCGGCTGCCCGGCCGCGCCGTCACCGCCCTGGTCACCCACACCGAGGTCGACCCGCACGACCCTGCCTTCCAGCACCCCGACAAGTTCATCGGCGGCCAACTCACCGACCACCAGGCCACGATGATGGAGCTCGACCGCGGCTGGACCTGTGCCCGTGACGGCGACCACCTGCGCCGCACGGTGCCCTCGCCCCTGCCGAAGGCGATCACCGAGGTGTCCGCCATCCGCACCCTGCTGGCGACCGGAGCCGTCGTGATCGCCGCCGGCGGCGGTGGCATACCGGTCGTCCACAACCCGGACACCGGCCAGGTGCGGGGTGTGGAGGCCGTGGTCGACAAGGACCGCACCGCCGCCCTGCTCGCCGAACAGCTCGGTGCCGACGCGCTGCTGATCCTCACCGACGTCACCCACGTGTTCACGCGCTTCGGCTCGGCTCACCCCGGCCCGCTCACCACGGTCACCCCCGGCCGGCTGTACGAGCTGGAGCTGCCCGCGGGTTCGATGCGCCCCAAGGTCGAGGCCGCCGCGGCCTTCGCGGAGCGGACCGGTCGCGTCGCCGTCATCGGCCCGCTGGACGACGCCCTCGGCGCACTGCTCGGCACCACCGGCACCACGGTCCGTGCGCTGCCCGCACCGGATGACCGGGGACGTGCGGCCCTGCCGGCGGGACCTTCGGCCCACGGCCCGGCCGCGCCGCACGCGACAGTCTGAACCCACCAGGAAGGGAACTGTGATGAACCGTCTGCAGAGCTGGCCCGCCAGCGCCACCGAGGTCCTGGTGGAGACCCGCGGCGAGGTCACCCTGGCCGCGCCCGACTACGCCCGCACGAAGATGCTCGCCGTGCTCGGGCGGCTGGACGAGCCGGTCCTCGCCGCCCGCGTGAAGCTCACCCAGGAGCCCCACCACGCGATGGCCAGGCCCTCGCTCGCCCAGGCCGTCATCGACCTGAACGGCACACCGGTGCGGGCCCACGTGGCCGCCACCACCATGCAGGAGGCCGTCGACCTGCTCCAGGACCGCCTGAACGCCCGGATCGCCCGCGTCCGCCACCACCGGGACCACCACCGCCGCCACGCAAGCGCACCGGTCGGCCCGCCGGACGGCGCCCGGCACGAGCACCGTCCGCAGCGCCACGCCCGCGGTGAGCAGGAGCGGCGGATCGTGCGGCACAAGTCCTACAGCCTGGCGCGGCAGACGGCTTGGGAGGCGGTGTTCGAACTGGAGTCCATGGACTACGACTTCCACCTGTTCACCGACGCGGCGAGCGGCTGCGACAGCGTGGTCCACCGCGACCCGTCCGATGACGGGTACCGGCTGGCCACCGCCGACCCGCAGGGCGAACCGGTGCCGGGACTGCGGGTGAGCACGCTCGCCGTGCCGCGGCTCGCCGTCGCCGACGCGGTCTCGCGCCTGGACCTGGGCGGCCTGCCGTTCGTGTTCTTCACCGACGCCGCCACCGGCCGCGGCAACGTGGTGTACCACCGCTACGACGGCCACTACGGCCTCATCACTCCCGTGCTGTAGGGGGCGCGGGTCCGGCCCGGCGGCCGTGGGGGTCCGGCCGGGCACGAAAGGCGGGGCCGGGGACGGTGTGGGGCCGTCCCCGGCTCTCGCGTTCCCGCTCCGCGGCGCAGTGGGACCCGGATGGGGCAGGTGCCCGGTGGGGTCGGCCGGGCCGGCCCGGAACGCCGCGTGCGGCGTGTACCCGGCGGCGCACCTCCGACTTTCCGCGCCGCGGCTCCCGCCAGGGTGCCGGCAGGGGAGCCGAACCGGGAGCCGTTCTCAGGTGCCGGGTCCGGCGCGCTCCTTCCAAGGGCGGGCGTCGGCCGGGGCACGCCGAGAGGGTGGCGGACGCCCGGCCTGCCGGGGTCCGCCACCCTCGACGCGGTGCGCGGGTCAGTCGTGCGGGACGACGGCGACCGGCGCCTGCGCGTGGTGGAGTACGGCGTGGGCGATCGGCCCGAGCCGCAGGCCGGCGTGGCGGTGCGGGCGGTGCCGGCGGCCCACCACGAGCAGGTCCGCGTCGGCGCAGGCATCGACCAGGGCGGCGGCGCCACTGCCGATCCGGCTGTCCCGGACCACCGCGACCTCCGGGTACTTCTCCTGCCAGCCGGTCATCGCCAGCGTGAGGAGTTCGTCCTCGATGGCCCGGAACCGCTCGGCCTCGGGCTGCGGGGGCACCCAGCCGGCGTAGCCCCAGACCGGCGGCGGCGTCCAGCCGTGCACGGCGCGCAGCACCGCGTCACGCCGGGCGGCCTCGCGGAAGGCGAAGTCGAGGACGTCCGCAGCGGGGTCGCGGGTGTCGATGCCGACGACGACCTCGGGGCCGTCGGGCCCGGCGGAGCGCCCCGCTTCACCGGAGCGCACCAGCACGGTGGGGACCTCGCTGTGGGCGGCGAGGGCCAACCCGATCGAGCCGACCATGAGTGCGCCGAAGCCGCCGAGGCCGCGGGAGCCGAGGACCAGCAGACGAGCCTCCGAGGCCGCGTCGACCAGCATGTCGACCGGCTCGCCGCCCCCGATCAGCTCGGCGCGGATCTCCAGGCCCGGATGGGTGGCCCGGAGCGCCTGCTTGGCGTCGGAGAGCATGCGCGTGGTCAGGGCGCGGACATCGGCCGGTTGGCCGGAATCGGCGCGGAGGTCGTCGAGCCAGGTCTGGGCGTGGACCAGTCGCAGTGGCAGGCCGTGGCGGGCGGCCTCGTCGGCCGCCCAGCGGGCGGCGGCGATGCTCTGTGCCGAACCGTCGATCGCGGCGAGCAGGTAGTCGACCATGGGTGAATCCTCTCCGGGGCGCGGTACGCGTGATCGTGTCGGGTCAGTCTTCGCGGGCGCGGGGTACCCGGCCAGGGCCGTCCGGTGCCCGGTGGGTGGTCCGAAGGTCCTGTGCCGGCCACCGGAGCGACGGCGGTGTTCGGGCGAAGGCGGTCCACAGGTCCCGCGGTGCCGTGGCGGGTTCGGCCAGGGCGTGATGGCTGGGCCGCAGGTCCCTGCCCAGCCGCTGGGCCGTGACCCGGTCGACCCTGTGTCCGGCCGGGTGCGTGGCGTGACGATGGGCACGGCCCGCCGTCGGCGGCCAGCGAAGCCGACCGAATCCCGAGGAGACCGCCGCCATGACCGTGACCGCTTCAACGCCGGGAGAGCCGACCGAGGCCGAGCTGAGCGCGCTCGATGCCCGCTGGCGGGCAGCCAACTACCTGGCGGCCGGTCAGATCTACCTGATGGCCAACCCGCTGCTGCGCGAGCCGTTGCGGCCCGAGCACATCAAGCCCCGGTTGCTCGGGCACTGGGGGACCTCGCCGGGACTGAACCTGGTGTACACCCACCTCAACCGGGTGATCTCCGGGCGGGACCTGGACGCCATCTGCGTCTGGGGCCCGGGACACGGCGGCCCGGCGGTGCTGGCCGGCTCCTGGCTGGACGGCAGCTACACCGACACCTACCCGTCCGTCACGCGCGACGCCGCAGGCATGGCAGGACTGTTCCGGCAGTTCTCCTTCCCCGGCGGCGTTCCCAGCCACGTCGCCCCCGAGACGCCCGGCTCGATCCACGAGGGCGGCGAACTCGGCTACGCCCTCTCGCACGCCTACGGCGCCGCCTTCGACAACCCCGCCCTGCTGGTCGCCTGCGTGATCGGCGACGGCGAGGCCGAGACCGGGCCGCTCGCCGCCTCCTGGCACAGCGACAAGTTCCTCGACCCGGTGCACGACGGCGCCGTGCTGCCGATCCTGCACCTCAACGGATACAAGATCGCCAACCCGACGGTCCTCTCCCGCCTGCCTGAGGCGGAGCTGGACGCCTTGCTGCGCGGCTTCGGCCACGACCCGCTGTACGTCACCGGCCACGACCCGCTCGCCGTGCACCGTGCGATGGCCACCGCCATGGACACCGCCATGGACAAGATCGCCGCCATCCAGCGCGCCGCCCGCCAGGACGGGGCCACCGAGCGCCCGGCCTGGCCGCTGATCGTGCTGCGCACCCCCAAGGGCTGGACCGGCCCGGCCGAGGTGGACGGCGTGCCGGTGGAGGGCACCTGGCGCGCCCACCAGGTGCCGCTCGACCAGGTCCGCACCGACCCCGCCCACCTCGCCCAGCTGGAGGCATGGCTGCGCTCCTACCGGCCCGAGGAACTGTTCGACGAGCACGGCCGGCCCACCGCGCAGGTCCTCGACTGCGTCCCCGACGGGACCCGCCGGCTCGGCGCGAACCCGCACGCCAACGGCGGCCTGCTGCTGCGCGACCTGCCCCTGCCCGCCCTGGAGCACTACGCCGTCCCCGTCGACAAGCCCGGCACGACCCTGCACGAACCCACCCGCGTCCTCGGTGACCTGCTCGAACAGGTGATGGTCGACACCGCCGAGCGCCGCGACTTCCGCCTGGTCGGGCCCGACGAGACCGCCTCCAACCGGCTCCAGGCCGTCTACGGAGCCACCGGCAAGGCCTGGCAGGCCCAGACGCTGCCCACCGACGAGAACCTCGCCCATGACGGCCGGGTTCTGGAGATCCTCTCCGAACACACCTGCCAGGGCTGGCTGGAGGGCTACCTCCTCACCGGCCGCCACGGCCTGTTCTCCTGCTACGAGGCGTTCGTCCACATCGTCGACTCGATGGTCAACCAGCACATCAAGTGGCTGCGCACCACCCGCACGATCGGCTGGCGCGCCCCGATCGCCTCCCTCAACTACCTGCTCACCTCGCACGTCTGGCGCCAGGACCACAACGGCTTCTCCCACCAGGACCCCGGCTTCGTCGACCACGTCCTCAGCAAGAGCCCCGAAGCCGTGCGCGTCTACTTCCCGCCGGACGCCAACACCCTGCTCGCCACCGCCGACCACGTGCTGCGCAGCCGTGACTACGTCAACGTCGTCGTGGCCGGCAAGCAACCCTGCTTCGACTGGCTGAGCCTGGAGGAGGCCCGCGCCCACTGCGCGCGCGGGGCCGGGATCTGGGAGTGGGCCGGCACCGACGACGGCACCCGCGAGCCGGACGTGGTGCTGGCGTGCGCCGGTGACGTGCCGACCCAGGAGGTGATCGCCGCCGCCGAGCTGCTGCGCCGTCACCTGCCGGACCTGCGGGTGCGGGTGGTCAACGTGGTGGACCTGGCCCGGCTGATGCCCGCCGAGGAGCACCCGCACGGCATGCCCGACACCGAGTTCGACGCCCTCTTCACCCAGGACAAGCCGGTGATCTTCGCCTACCACGGCTACCCCTGGCTGATCCACCGCCTCGCCTACCGCCGCACCGTCCACCCGCACCTGCACGTGCGCGGCTACAAGGAGTCCGGCACCACCACCACGCCCTTCGACATGGTGGTCCGCAACGACCTCGACCGCTACCGCCTGGTGATGGACGTCATCGACCGCGTCCCCGGCCTGGCCGTGCGAGCGGCCGCCGTCCGGCAGGCGATGGCCGACCAGCGCAGTCGGCACCACGACTGGATCCGCGAACACGGCACCGACCTGCCCGAGATCGCCGACTGGCGGCCGGGCAGCTGATCCGGAGCGAAAGGCCCTCCACCGGAAGGAGACGAACACCATGGACCTGCCCGTCACCATCGGCGTCGACGGCTCCGAAGCGAGCCTGGCGGCCGCCGACTGGGCCGCCCGCGAGGCGCTGCTGCGCGGCCGCCCGCTGCGCGTGCTGCACGCCCTGCCCCTGATGCCGCACCTGCTCCCCAGCGGGAGCCGGCCGGCCCGGCCCGCCGGGGACCTGCTCCACGAGGTCCGGCACGTTCTCGCGGTGCGCCACCCGCAGTTGCCGGTCCGCACCGACGAGGTCCACGATGCCGTCACCTCGGCGCTGGTCGCCGCGGGCGAGGACGCCGAGCTGCTGGTGCTCGGGGCACGCGGCAGCGGCGGCTTTGCGGATCTTCGCGTCGGCTCCACCGCGCTGCACGTCGCCGCGTGGGCCGGCAGCCCCACAGTGCTGCTCCCGGCGAACGGCCCGGGCACGCATCCGCGCGAGCAGGTGGTGGTGGGGCTGGACGCCCGCCGCCCCGCCGAGGCGGCGTTGCTCTTCGCCTTCCAGGCCGCGCGGAGGTACGGCCTGCCGCTGCGCGTCGTGCACGCCGGGGCGGGTCCGGCAGGGGCGGGCGAGGGCCACAGCGGCGAGAGCGTGCTGCTGGCCCGGGTCCTGGAGCCCTGGCAGGCGGCCCATCCCGAGGTCGCGGTGATCGCGGACACCGAGGACGCCGCACCGGGACCGGTCCTGGTGGAGGCGTCGGCCAAGGCCCGGCTGCTGGTGCTCGGCCGCCGCCCGGCGGATCGGGCCGGCCACCTCGGCCCGGTGGCCCACGCCGTCCTGCACCACGCCGACTGCCCGGTGACGGTCGTACCCGAGGCGTGAGAGCAGTCCCCGGCCGGGACCTTCGGACCCGGCCGGGGACTGCTCGGCCTCTGTGGCCGCCCTGCACCCGGGCGCGAGCCTGTCCGTCAGACACGAGGTCGCACACATCGGTGCCGCGACCGTGGAAACGAAGGAGGTCGTGATCATGTCGCACGCTGTGGTGGTGGGAGTCGACGGATCGGCGCAGAGCACGGCGGCGGCCGAGTGGGCGGCCCACCAGGCCCACCGGAGCGGGCAGGCACTGCGGATGATCCACGCCGGTGGAGCAGAGCCGGCGCTGTCGGCGGAGCCCGTGGACGCGGCGCAGTCGCTGCCCCGGCCGGTGTCCGACCTGTGGGACCACCTCTCGGACGTGCTGCCGGGCCTTCGGATCTCCTGCGAGCACGTGCCCGGCCACCCGGCCCACGCCCTGGTCGCCGCCGGAGAACGTGGAGGCATGCTGGTGCTCGGTTCGCGCGGACTCGGTGGGCTCGCCGGACTGCTGGTCGGGTCGGTCGCGTTGCGCACGGCGGCGCACGCCGCCTGCCCGGTGGTCCTGGTCCGGGCAGGCGAGGACGGCGACGGTGTGGGGTCCGACGTGGTGGTGGGGGTGGACAGCGCCCGGCCCAGCGCCGAGGTCGTCGCCTTCGCCTTCGAGCAGGCCACCGAACGCGGAGCGAAGCTGCGGGTGCTGGAGAGCCGTGATCTGCCCACCGGGCGGTACGTGACGGCGGCTCCGGTGGACCCCCTGCAGATCACCGACGCCGTGGCGGCCGCCGCGCTGGTCCGGCTCCAGGACGCGCTGGCGCCCTGGCGGGAGAAGTTCCCCAGGGTGCCCGTCGACGCCGAGGTGACCGGCTGGCCGGCCGGGCGGGCACTGGTGGAGGCGTCCCGCAGCGCCTCGTTGGTGGTGGTGGGCCGGCGCACCCCCAGGATCCGGCCGGCCCTGCCCGGACTGGGCGCCGTGGCCCACGCGGTGCTGCACCACGCGCACAGCCCCGTCGCGGTGGTGCCGCACGACTGACCCGACGACACCACGGTGGCCGTGGCAGGACCGACACCAGGTCCTGTCACGGCCACCGCCGTGTTCCTCCCCGGGCCGTGGTCACCCGGGAGCCTGCGGAGGAGGGACCTTCGGCCCGCAGGCGTACCCCAACGGCCGCCTCCCTGCGCGTCGTTGCTCGGGAAGGCTGTGGGTGAAAGCGCAGGCGACACCCGCCGGCGCACGATCCCCGGACGAAGAACCGAAAGGTGGTCCCGCCATGCCCCGCCGCCCGCAGGCCGAGGAACCGGCTCCTCCCGCCCCCGCTCCGGCGCCCACGACCGCCGTCGACGCCTTGGTCGCCGACGCGCTGACGGCTCTTCGGGAGTACGCCGACTTCACTCAGGAGCAGGTCGACCACATCGTCAAGAAGGCGTCCCTGGCCGCGCTGGCCCAGCACACCGCACTCGCGGCGCTGGCGGTGGAGGAGACCGGGCGCGGCCTCTTCGAGGACAAGGCCGTCAAGAACGTGTTCGCCTGCGAGAACGTCACCCACGTGATGGCCCGCACGAAGACCGTCGGGGTGGTGTACCGCGACGAGATCGACGGGATCGTGGAGATCGCCGAGCCCGTCGGCGTGGTCGCCGGCATCACCCCGGTCACCAACCCCACCTCCACCACCGTCTTCAAGTGCCTGCTGGCGCTGAAGACCCGCAACCCGATCGTGTTCGCCTTCCACCCCTGTGCACAGCGTTGCTCGGCCGAGGCGGCCCGGATCGTGCGGGAGGCGGCGGTGGCGGCCGGAGCACCGGAGTCCTGCATCCAGTGGATCGAGGAGCCGTCGATGGCGGCCACCCACACCCTGATGAACCACCCGGACGTCGCCACCATCCTCGCCACGGGCGGCAACGCGATGGTCCGGGCCGCGTACTCCTGCGGCAAGCCGGCCCTCGGCGTCGGCGCCGGCAACGTCCCCGCCTACGTCGAGCGGAGTGCGGACCTGAAGCGGGCCGTCAACGACATCGTGCTGTCGAAGACCTTCGACAACGGCATGATCTGCGCCTCCGAGCAGGCCGTCATCCTGGACGCGGAGATCCGCGACGCGGCGCTCGCCGAGTTCCGCGCCCTGAAGGCGCACCACGCGAACGCCGAGGAGAAGGCGCAGTTGGAGCGGTACCTGTTCGGCGCCGCGGGCGGGAGCGGGTGCGCGGGGGAGCGGCTGAACGCCGACGTGGTGGGCCGCTCGGCCGTGCAGATCGCGGCGGCGGCCGGCTTCGACCTGCCGGCCGACACCTCGGTGATCCTGGTGGACGCCGAACGGGTCGGGCCGTCGGAGCCGCTGACCCGGGAGAAGCTCTGCCCCGTGCTGGCCGTGCTGACCGCCGCCTCGCGCCGCGAGGGCGTCGAACTGGCTTCGGCGATGGTGGAGTTCAACGGACTGGGGCACTCGGCGGCGGTGCACACCGAGGACGCGGCGTTCGTCGAGGAGTTCGGGCACGCGGTCAAGGCGTGCCGGATCATCTGGAACGCGCCCAGCTCGCAGGGCGGCATCGGCGACGTCTACAACGCCTTCACCCCCTCACTCACGCTGGGCTGCGGCTCCTACGGACACAACGCGGTGGCAGGCAACGTCTCGGCCCTCAACCTGCTGAACATCAAGCGGATCGGGCGGCGCAACACCAACATGCAGTGGTTCAAGGTCCCGCCGAAGATCTACTTCGAGCGCAACTCGGTCGCGTACCTGGCGAGCATGCCGAACGCCCACCGCGTCGTCGTCGTCACCGACCGGACCATGGTGGAGATCGGTCACCTGGAGCGGATCCGCGGCATCCTGGACCGCCGCCGCGAGCCGGTCGAGGTCCGGGTGGTCGACTTCGTCGAGCCCAACCCGAGCATCGACACCGTCCGCCGCGGCGCCGAGCTGATGCGCGACTTCGGGCCCGACACCATCGTCGCCCTCGGCGGCGGCTCGCCGATGGACGCCGCCAAGGTCATGTGGCTGATGTACGAGCACCCCGAGGTCGACTTCGCCGACCTGAAGGAGAAGTTCTTCGACATCCGCAAGCGCGCCTTCACCTTCCCCGACCTCGGGGAGAAGGCGAAGCTGGTGTGCATCCCGACGACATCGGGCACCGGGGCCGAGGTCACCCCGTTCGCGGTGATCACCGACACCGCCACCGGACAGAAGTACCCGCTGGCGGACTACGCGCTCACCCCGAGCGTGGCCATCGTCGACCCCGCGCTCACCACCCACCTGCCGCCGGCGGTCACCGCCGACACCGGCTTCGACGCCCTCACCCACTGCATCGAGACCTACGTCTCCGTCTACGCCAACGACTTCACCGACGGCCTGGCCCTGCAGGGCATCCGGCTGATCTTCGACCACCTGGAGCAGGCCGTCACCGACGGTCCGAACAACCCGGTCGCCCGCGAGAAGATGCACAACGCCGGCACGATCGCCGGCATGGCCTTCGGCTCGGCCTTCCTCGGCGTGGTGCACGCCATGGCCCACACCCTGGGCGCCACCTTCCACGTCGCCCACGGCCGCACCAACGCCCTGCTGCTGCCCCACGTCATCCGCTACAACGGCACGGCCCCGGCGAAGGTCACCAGCTGGCCCAAGTACCGCAGCTACGTGGCTCCCGAGCGGTACCAGGCCATCGCCGGCATGCTCGGCCTGCCCGCCGAGACCCCCGAACAGGGCGTGGAGTCCCTGGCCGCCGCCATCGAGGACCTGCGCGACCGGGTGGGCATCCCGCGCTCCTTCAAGGAAGCCGGCGTGGACGAGACGGCGTTCCTGGCCGCCCTGCCGCAGCAGGCGATGAACGCCTACGAGGACCAGTGCGCCCCGGCCAACCCCCGGATGCCGCTGCTGGCCGACATGCAGCAGCTGATGCGCCACGCCTACTACGGCGACCACTCCTGACCACCCGAGCGAGAAGGACGGACCGACCATGACCGCACAGCAGCAGGGGACCGCGACCGCCTGGCACGGGTTCCGGGGAGACCGGTGGCGCGCCGCCGTCGACGTGCGCGACTTCATCCAGCACAACTACACCCCCTACCAGGGGGACGCCTCCTTCCTGGCCGGGCCCACCGAGCGGACCCTCGCGGTCTGGAAGCAGATCACCGACCGCCTCCCCGAGGAGCGGGCGAAGGGGGTGTATGACGTCTCCTACGACGTCCCCGCCGGCATCACCGCGCACGCGCCCGGGTACGTCGACCGGGAACGGGAGCTGATCGTCGGGCTGCAGACCGACGCCCCGCTCAAGCGCGCGATCATGCCCTACGGCGGCTGGCGGATGGTCGCCGGCGCGTTGAAGACCTACGGCTACCCCGTCTGCGCTGAGCTGGAGAAGGTGTTCACGCAGTACCGCAAGACCCACAACGACGGCGTCTTCGACGCCTACACCCCGGAGATCCTCGCCGCCCGCAAGGCCGGCGTCATCACCGGCCTGCCCGACGCCTACGGCCGCGGCCGCATCATCGGCGACTACCGTCGCGTCCCGCTGTACGGCGTGGACCGGCTGATCGAGACCAAGCGGGCCGAGAAGGCCGAACTGGACCAGCTGCCGCGCGACCCGTCGCGGCTGGAGGAGACCATCCGCCTGCGCGAGGAGATCGCCGAACAGATCAGGGCGCTGGGCGAGCTGAAGCAGATGGCCGCGAGCTACGGCCACGACGTCTCGGGCCCCGCCACGACCGCCCGCGAGGCGGTCCAGTGGCTCTACTTCGCCTACCTGGCGGCGGTGAAGGAGCAGAACGGCGCCGCGATGTCGCTCGGGCGCACCTCCACCTTCCTCGACATCTACCTGCAACGGGACCTCGACGCGGGCCGGTTGACCGAGGGGCAGGCGCAGGAGCTGGTCGACGACTTCGTCATCAAGCTGCGGATCGTGCGGTTCCTGCGCACCCCCGAGTACGACGAACTGTTCTCCGGCGACCCGACCTGGGTGACCGAGTCCATCGGCGGCATCGGCCAGGACGGGCGGCCGCTGGTGACCCGTACCTCCTTCCGCTACCTCCAGACCCTCTACAACCTCGGCCCCGCCCCCGAACCCAACATGACCGTCTTCTGGAGCCCGCAACTGCCCCAGGGCTTCAAGGAGTTCTGCGCCCAGGTCTCGATCGACACCTCCAGCATCCAGTACGAGTCGGACGAGCTGATGCGCCCGCGCTTCGGTGACGACACCGCGATCGCCTGCTGCGTCTCGGCGATGCCGGTCGGCCGGCAGATGCAGTTCTTCGGTGCCCGGGTCAACCTCGCCAAGACCCTCCTCTACGCGATCAACGGCGGCCGGGACGAGATCTCCGGCGTCCAGGTCGGCCCCGCGACCGGTCCGATCACCGGTGACGTCCTCGACTACGAGGAGGTACTGGCCCGGTTCGACGAGCAGTTGGACTGGCTGGCCGCCACCTACGTCCACGCGCTGGACGTCATCCACTACATGCACGACAAGTACGCCTACGAGCGGTTGGAGATGGCTCTGCACGACCGGGACGTGCGCCGCACCCTGGCGTGCGGCATCGCCGGCCTCGCGGTGGCGGCGGACTCGCTCTGCGCCATCCGGTACGCGACCGTCCGCCCGGTGCGCGACGACACCGGCCTCGCCGTCGGCTACCTCGTCGAGGGCGAGTACCCGGCCTACGGCAACAACGACGACCGGGCGGACGCCATCGCGGTGCGGCTGGTCGAGGAGTTCATGGGCAAGGTGCGCAGGCACCCCGCCTACCGGGGCGCCGAGCACACCCAGTCCGTGCTGACCATCACCTCCAACGTCGTCTACGGCAGGAAGACCGGCGCCACCCCGGACGGCCGCAAGGCCGGTGAGCCCTTCTCCCCGGGGGCCAACCCGATGAACGGACGCGACCGCCACGGCTACGTCGCCGCGGCCCTGTCCGTGGCCAAGCTCCCCTACGAGCAGGCCGAGGACGGCATCTCCCTGACCAACACCGTCACCCCCGACGCGCTCGGGCGCACCGCGCAGGAGCGGATCGACAACCTGGTCGGCGTGCTCGACGGGTACACCGCCTGCCGCGGCTTCCACATGAACGTCAACGTCCTGAACCGCGAGACCCTGCTGGACGCCATGGAACACCCGGAGAACCACCCCCAGCTGACCATCCGGGTCAGCGGCTACGCGGTCAACTTCGTGCGCCTCACCCGCGAGCAGCAGCTCGACGTGATCGGCCGCACCTTCCACGGCGCGCTGTAGCAGCGCCCACCCGCGCGCGGTGCCGACGTCCTCCCCGACCACGGGCGTCGGCACCGCGCCTCTGCGCAAGGAGAACCGCCATGACCAAGACCTCCGCCGCCGCCTCGGCCGGCGGCGCCGTTCCCCCGTCCTGCCCGGTGACCGGCATGCTGCACTCCTGGGACCTGTCGACCGGTGTCGACGGCCCGGGCACACGCTTCGTCGCCTTCCTGGCCGGCTGCCCGCTGCGCTGCCTCTACTGCCACAACCCCGACACGTGGCACCTGCGCGACGGCCGGCGCGCCACCGCGGAGGAGATCGTCCAGGAGGTCGCCAAGTACACCGAGTTCATCCACGCCTCGGGCGGCGGGGCGACGATCAGCGGCGGCGAGCCGCTGCTCCAGCCGGAGCTCACCGGCGAGCTGCTGCACCGGTTCAAGCACGAACTCGGCCTGCACACCGCGCTGGACACCTCGGGCTTCCTCGGTGCCCGCGCCACCGACGCGCTGCTCGCCGACACCGACCTGGTCCTGCTCGACATCAAGTCCTGGGACCGTGCGCTCTACCGGCACCTGACCGGGCAGCGACTCGCCCCCACCCTGGACTTCGCCCGCCGCCTGGCCGGCCTCGACACCCAGATCTGGGTCCGCTTCGTCCTCGTCCCGGGGCTCACCGACCTTCCCGAGAACATCGAGGGCGTCGCCTCCTTCGCCGCCTCCCTCGGCAACGTCACCCGGGTCGACGTGCTGCCCTTCCACAAGCTCGGCACCGCCAAATGGCGTGCGCTGGGCCTGGAGTTCACCCTCGCCGACGCGCCGGTACCGACCGGCGACCAGGTGACCGCGGCCCGCGCGGTGTTCGCCGCCCACGGGCTGCACGCCGTCTGATCGCGGCCGTCCTGCCCACTCCCCGGAACGGTCGAGACCCGCAGCTCATCGACCGTACCGGGGAGCCTCCTGCGGTCGAACACCGGCCGGGCTGCGGGCGGTGGGCGCTGCTCAGGGAGCCAGGTCCCGGCGCCGCAGCAGTGGGAGCGCGACGGTGATCCCGGCGAGTCCGACACCCACCAGGACGGCGAACGGGCCCCAGGCGAGAGTCCCGTGGGCGAGTGCGTCACCGGGCGTGTAGTAGTGGAACGGGCTCAGGTACCGCAGCGGCGCGGCCGGATGCCAGGCCATGGCGATGAAGTTGACGGCGAAGCCGACGGCACCCAGCGTGATGGTGGCGCCGATCACCTGGGCCCGATGGCGCGCCGCGGCCGAGACGGCCAGGGCCGGTCCGGACAGGCACAGCGTGAACGCACACCCCGTCAGGCCGGCCGCGAGCACGCCGCGCAGGGGGACCGCGTGGTGCAGGGCGGGCGAGAGGGCCACGCCGCCGGCGACCGCCAGTGTGGCGGCGGCGTTGAGCGCCAGCGAGGCCGCGACCACGGCGGTGGTCCGCTCGGCCAGCAGCCGCAGGCGGGAGACCGGCCGGACCATCAGCAGTTCCACCGTGCCGGACTCGACGTCGGCCGCGACGGCCGCCGCAGTGAGCGAGCCGATCGCCGTCAGCTGCATGGCGATCCAGAACGGATGCACCAGGCCGGCCCCGAGCAGGCCGGGGTAGCTGGCGATGGACACGTCGCCGGTCGATCCGGAGAACGCCTTCAACGCATCCGGTCCGGTCGGCCCGGTCCCGGCGAACAGCTGGGTCGGCGGCACCGCCCGGATGACCGCCACGATCAGTGCCTCGAAGACGACCATGCCCGCAGCCAGGAACGCCACCATTCTGCGGCGCCGGTACAGAGCGAGCCAGAACAAGGGGAACCGGGCTCTCATGACAGTGCCTCCGCTGATTCGACGTCCTGCCGGTACAGGTCGAGGAACGCCTCGTCCAGCCCGGCCTCCTCCACCGACAGGTCCGCCACCGGCAGCGCGGCCAGGAGCTCTCGCAGTCCCGGGACCAACTCCGCCGGCGGGACGAGCAACTGGACCTCGTCCCCTCGCCAGTGCGGTGACCAGTGCTCCGCCGGCCCCAGGGGCCGCGCACCCAGGCCGTCGGCCACGACCAGCCGCACCCGCCTGGCGCGCTCCTGGCGCAGGCCGGACACGGCCCGCACCGCCACCAGCCGCCCCGCCCGCACGAGCGCCACCCGGCCGCAGGCGCGCTGCACCTCGGGCAGCACGTGGCTCGACAGCAGGACCGTACGTCCCGCGTGCGATGCCTCCTCCAGCAGCGCGAAGAAGACCTCCTGGACCAGCGGGTCCAGGCCCTCGGTGGGCTCGTCCAGCACCACCAGCTCGGGATCGTGCTGGAGTGCCTGGACCAGGCCGAGCTTCTGCTTCATACCGCGCGAGTACTCCCGCACCGGCCGGGCCAAGTCGGCGACCGTCAGTCCGAGCCGCTCGCACAGCTCCGTGCGGCGCGGCGTGGCGGCGCCCTGCAGATCGCCGAGCAGTCGCAGCGTCTGAGTACCGGTCAGCTCCGGGTACAGGCGAAGTTCGCCCGGCAGGTAGCCCAGGTGCGGGGCCAGGCGCCGGTGGTCGGCGACCGGGTCCAGGCCCAGCAGCCGGATCCGTCCGGCGCTCGGCCGCAGCAGGCCCACCAGGCAGCGGATGGTGGTGGTCTTCCCGGCGCCGTTGGGCCCCAGGAACCCGAAGACCTCGCCCCGCTCCACGGTCAGGTCGAGGCGGTCGACACCCTTCTTGCGGCCGTAGTCCTTGCTCAGTCCGGCCAGCTCGATGGCCGGCCCCTCGCGCCCCATACCCGTCTCCTCACATCGTGGCCGCCCCTGTGGCGGGCTCGGTATCGCGCACCCACTGCACCGCAGTGAGCCGGGCGGTGACAGGGACTCATGGGCCCTGTTCGGCAGGTCCGTCGGTCCCGCGAACGGCAGCCCTCTCGCACCGGGGCTGAAGGTCCCAGGCATGGCGGCCCCCTCGGCCCTTCGCCACCACGGGCCGTCGAGCCGATGGTGGAGGCGACCACCACGACAAGGAGAAGCACCGTGACCGAGCAGACCGAACCGCAGCGCCGGATCGTCGTCGGTGTGGACGGATCCCCGTCCTCGATCGACGCCCTGCGATGGGCCGTCGACCAGGCCCGCACCCGCAGCGCCGTCGTCGAAGCCGTCACCGCCTGGCAGCACCCGGTCTCCACCGGCTGGACCGTGCCCTTCGAGGCCGACGAGGACCTGGCCGCCGTCATGCGCAAGGTCCTCGACGACGCCATCGCGCGGACGACCGACCCGCAGGGCCAGGTCGAGATCCGGCCCCGGGTGGTGCAGGGCGGCACCGTCTCCAGCCTGCTGGAAGCAGCCCGGGGCGCCGAGCTCCTGGTCGTCGGCAGCCGGGGCCACGGTGGCTTCGTCGGCGCGCTGCTGGGCTCCGTCAGCGGGCACTGCGTGCAGCACACACCGTGCCCCGTCGTCGTGGTGCGCCACGCGACGACCTGACCACCGACCGCACGGCACCACCCGTCCGGACCTTCGCCGGACGCCGCACCGCACCCCCACCACACCCGACCGAGCGGCCCCGGGGCCGCCGGCACCAGACAAGGAGAGAGCCGACCATGCGACACCGCATCGTGGGAGAGCTGATGACCTCGGCCGTCGTGCACGTCCGGCCCGACACCGGCTTCAAGGAGATCGCCCGTCTGCTCGCCGAGAACGACATCACCTCCGTGCCCGTCCTGGACCGCGAGGAACGGCCGGTCGGCCTGGTCTCCGAAGCCGACCTGCTGCTCAACGAGGCCGCCCAGGAGGACCCCGCCGGCCTGCTGCTCACCCCGCAGCTGTCACCCGGTGAGCGCACCCGCAGCCGCGCCGCCACCGCCGAGGGCCTCATGACGAGCCCGGCGGTGTGCGCGCGACCCGAGTGGACCGTGGTCGAGGCCGCCCGCCTGATGCAGCGCGAGCACCTCAAGCGCCTGCCCGTCGTCGACGAGGCCGGACGCCTGGTCGGCATCGTCAGCCGCAGCGACCTGCTGCGCGTCTTCCTCCGCCAGGACCGTGCCATCAACGAGGAGATCAGGCACGAGCTGCTCGACCGCACCCTGGGGCTCGCCCCGGGCAGCGTCGACGTCCGGGTCAGCGAGGGCCGGGTCACCCTGAGCGGCACGGTCGAGCACCGCGCGCTCGTGTCGGTGGTGGAACGGCTGTGCCGAAGCGTGGACGGCGTCATCGACGTGACCAGCCGCCTGGACCACCGCACGGACGACACCGCTGCCCTGCACCCGGTTCGCTGACCAGGCCCGCACCACCCCGTGCGCCCGGAGCCCGGTGCCCGCGTTCGACGCACACCGGGCTCCGGAGCCGGAGCCCGTCGATGAGTTGGCCGATCACCCACTCCGGGTTCGGCCCTGCTTCCGTCGTGCGCCGTCCCCTCCGAGATCCCGACCCCGCAGTACGGTCCGGCTCCGATCGAGGCAGCGCCGGAGCCGACGGGCGGGCCGCTAGGGCCGAACGGTGCAGGCCGAAGAGCCCGGCTTCGGGCCCGCGGACCTCAGTCGTCGGGACCTTCGGCCCCGATCGAAGGCAGCGTCCGAATTGTCCCGGCATGGTGGCCTCGACGCCTGGTACACCGGTCTCGGCCTTCGAACAACCGGCCGCCACCGAACCCCTCTCCTCACCTCTCTCCACTTCCAAGGGACTGCCATGCTCTCGCCCGACTCCGCTGACGTGATCCGCGCAACCCTCCCCGCCGTGGGCGCGGCCCTGGACGACATCACCACCCGCTTCTACGCCACGATGTTCGCCGACCGGCCCGAGCTGCTGGACGGGATGTTCAACCGCGGCAACCAGGCCAGCGGAGCCCAGCGACAGGCCCTGGCCGGATCCGTCGCCGCCTTCGCCGGCGCCCTCGCGGCCGACCCGGACAGCCACCCCCAGGCCCTGCTGGAGCGCATCGCGCACAAGCACGCCGCGGTGGGCGTGACCGAGGACCAGTACGCGATCGTCCACAAGTACCTCTTCGCGGCGATCGCCGACGTCCTCGGCGACGCCGTCACCCCCGAGGTCGCGGCCGCCTGGGACGAGGTCTACTGGCTGATGGCCGGCGCCCTCATCGCCCGCGAGGCAAACCTGTACCAGGAAGCCGCAGTCCGTCCCGGCGACACCTGGCGGCGGTGGACCGTCGTGGCCCGCGAGCAGGAGACCCCGGACACCGTCTCGTTCCTGCTGCGCCCCACCGACGGCGACCCGGCTCCGCTCGCCCGCGCGGGCCAGTACGTGAGCGTCCGCGTCCGCATGCCCGACGGCGTCCACCAGCTGCGGCAGTACAGCCTCTCCAGCGCGCCCGGGGCGAAGGAGCGCAGGATCACCGTCAAGCGCGTCCACGCACCCGGGACGCCCGATGGAGAGGTCTCCACCCTGCTGCACGACACCGTCCGCCAGGGCGACGAACTCACCCTGTCCGCGCCGTTCGGCGACGTGGCCGTCGACGACACCGACAACCCGCTGGTCCTGGTCTCCGCCGGCATCGGATGCACCCCGATGGTCGGCATCCTGGAACACCTGGCCGCCACCGGCTCCACCCGGCCCGTCCTGCTGCTCCACGCCGACCGCTCCCCGGTCGACCACGCGCTGCGCACCCGCACCCGCGAACTCGTCGCGCAGCTGCCAGGTGCCGGCGCCGTCTTCTGGTACGAGCAGCCGGGCACCGACGAGCCAGGCGCCCGGCGGGGCCTGATGGACCTCACGGACCTGACGGTGCCCGCGGATGCCCGGGTGTACCTCTGCGGCTCGCTCCCCTTCATGCGCGCCGCCCGCGGCCAGCTCCTGCGCGCGGGTGTTCCGGCCCGCCGGATCCAGTACGAGGTGTTCGGCCCCGACCTCTGGCTGGCTGACGCCTCCTGATCCCCACCACCGCGCGACTCCGTCCCGAAGGGACCACCACGACCCCACGCCTTCCACGGGATTCCCGTGCGGTTGACGTAGAGGATCGCGTTGAACACATCGCGCAGTTCGACGCTTGCAGGCTGTCCGGTCGTGGGGCCGCTGTGCGGTGTGCGGTTCGTTCGTGCTGTGGGGCCGGGGGTCAGTGGCGGTTGCCGAGGGCGAAGAGGAGGATCACGAACCCGGCGAAGAAGTGGGTGGCGAAGATGTAGACGCCGGCCCGGATGAGCATGGCTCTGCGCTTGGTCTTCTCGTCGCGGGCGGCGTCACTCATGGGTGGGGTTCCTCTTCTGGGGTGGCCGGCCGCCGGTGGCGGTGTGGTTCGGCTCCTCGCGGGCCCGGCAAATGCTACGCGCGCTGGGCCGCCCGCGTGCAGGAGCTGTCGACCGGCACGGATTCGACCGTGGCGGGAGTGGGCCTGTCCCGGGCTCCCGGCCACCCCGGTGGCCGACCTCGCCGGGCACCAGGTCCCTGGGCTCCCGTTCTCCGTCCCCGAGACGGTCACCGGGTGGGGCCGCTGGTCCCGGCGGACGGCCCCGTTCGGCCCTCACGGCGCGGCCGGCCCGCTGCTGGGATACGGAGGAGTCGGGTCGCCGGACCAGGGTCGTGGACGTGAGGTCGGCGGCCGATGTGGTGCCGGGTCGAGCCGGGCCGTCCGGCCCGGATGGGAGGAAGCGGATGGAGATCGACTGCGTGGTGGCCGGTGTCGACGGCTCGCCCGAGAGCCTGCGGGCGGTGGACTGGGCGGCTGACGAGGCGTTCAGGCGTGAGGTCGGGCTGCGGCTGGTCCACGCCTGCCTGTGGGAACGGTACGAGGCGGGCACGCCCGACGAGGAGGGGCCGAATTCGGTTCGCGCAGTGGCGCGGACGCTCCTGGACGCGGCCGCCCGGCGGGCCCGGGGACGCCGGCCGGGGATCGCGGTGGACACCGAGGTCATCCCCGAGGAGACGGTCGCCGCTCTGCTCGGGCTGGGCCGCCTCGCGCCGCTCCTGGTGCTGGGAAGCCGGGGGCACGGCGGGTTCGCGGGTCTGCCGCTCGGCTCGGTGAGCCGGCGCGTGGCGGCCCGCGCGACCTACCCGGTCGTGGTGGTCCGCGGGGCCGAGCAGGTGGGAGCGCGAAGGCACGGCCGCGTGTTGGTGGGTGCGGTGCCGCACGAGGCGGGTCCGGCGGTGGCCTTCGCGGCCGAGGAGGCACGGCTGTGGCACGCGGAGCTGCGCGTCGTGTCCGTGGGAGAAACGGACGGTGGCACGGCCGACTCCTCCGTGCTGCCGGCGGCCGGTGCGACGACGGAGCGGGCCGGTGAGCTCGTGGCCGCCCTGCCGGCGCCCGCTGACACCAACGGCGGCGTTCGGGGCAGGGCTCGGCGGCGGCACGCGGCCGCAGCCCTGCTGGAGGCCGCAGCCGATGTCGACCTCGTCGTCGTGGGTGCCCGCCGGCCCGAGGGCCGTGCGGGGTGGGAGCCGGGCCCGGTCGACGACGCCCTGCTGCGCCACGCGCCGTGCCCGGTCGCGGTGGTCCCGCACCCGTGACCGGCCGGTGCCGGGACAGGGCCGCGTGCTCGTGGCCTGAGTGGGGGACAGGGCCGACCGGCCCTGTCCCCTGGTCCCGGCAGGGGCAGGATTCACCTGTGCCGCCACGCCGCGGTCATCGCCCCCCGGACGTCGTCGCGGCAGCAGGCCGGGCCGCAGTCGGCGCACGGCACAGGACGCCCGCGTCCCCGAGGCCGCCCGACGCCCGTGCATCGGGGTCGGGCGGGCCGCGAGCGGGGACCAGCGGCCCCCGCCGCGCCGGCTCGTCCCGCACGAGGATCGGGTAGATCCGTGGCGAGGTGCTGCGCGGCCTTGTCGAAGGGAGCGTTGGTGCCGGACTCCTTGTACCCGCGCACGGGCACGCGGGGTCAGGCGGTGTGCGGGACCAGTGCGACCGGGCACGGGGCCCGGTGGAGCACGGCGTGCGCGATGGGGCCGAGCCGCGGCGCGGCCAGCGGATGCGCGGGCCCGGACCGGCCCAGGACGAGCAGGTCCGCGCGCTGGGCGGCTGCCAGCAGCGCCGCGGCCGCGTCGCCGTCGACGAGTTCGACCTCGGTGCGGACCTCGGGGAACTTCTCGCGCCAGCGGCCCAGCCCGTCCTGCAGCCGCAGCAGTTCGGCCGCCGCGAACGAGGGCCTGATCTCCGCCCGGCTCACCGGGGCCCGGGTGGCGTAGGGGCCGGGCGGGGCCGTCCACCCCTCCAGGACGCGCAGCACGGCGCCGCGCCGGGCCGCCTCCTCGAAGGCGAAGCCGAGGACCGCGTCACCCGGTCGCCTGCGCGAGACGCCCACCAGGACCTCGCCGGCACCCGTGCCCGCGCCTGTCGAGCCGGCCGGCACCAGCACGACCGGGCAGCGGGCGTGAGCCGCCGCCCGAAGGCCCACCGAGCCGGTCAGCAGCCCGGCGACGGCACCCAGGCCGCGCGAGCCCAGGACGAGCAGGGCGCCCTGTTCCCCGGCCGCCGCCAGCGCGTAGTGGGCCTGGCCCGGGATCTGCTGGCAGCGGATCTCCAGGGCCGGCAGGGCCGCCGCCATCCGGTCACGGAGCCGCAGCGCGAACTGCGGCAGCCGATCGACCGTTCCGTGCTCCTCGCGCCCGGGCACCTCGCCGCGCGCCTCGGACACGTGGACCATCCGCAGGCCCGCACCGCGCCGGTGCGCCTCGTGGGCCGCCCACCGGGCGGCCGCCGCACTGCGCTCGGAGCCGTCGATTCCCACCACGACGGGAAGGGACATGGCCCTCCCACCTCCTTCTCGCACCGGCCGCGGCACCCGTGTGCCCGGCTCGCCGTCCATGGCAAGACTCGTGCGCGGGGCGGGTCCCGGGCAGGGGCCGAGCGGCTCGACCGGGCCTGCGAAGGTCCCTGTTCCCGCCTGCGGACCCGGGCGCCGGAACGGGTGGCGCGGCGTGCTGCCCCCAGCGCGTCCGGGGCTCGGAGTACGGGCTGCGGTAGGTGTCAACTCTCCTGAAGGGCACGAGAAATGACGGACCATCGGCCCTGTGCGGCGCCTGCCGGAGCGAGTGACCATGGGATGCATCGGCGCCGTCGCAGGGCGCCGCGGCGGGGGGGGGGGGGGCCGGCCCCCCCCCCCCCCGCCGGCAGCCGCGCCCGCACCCCCGCTGGGGCCGGCGGCCCCCCCCCCCCCCCCCCCCCCCCGTCGACCAGGCGGCACACGTCCCGCGCCGCCCGTCCCGCCGTGACGTCGTGGCCCGGCCCCGATGCCTGCGCGGACCATCACCCGAAGGGGAGCGAGCCATCATGTCCACCCACCGCACCAGGGATCCGCTCGTCGCGGGAATCCCCACCGCAGGAACACCCACCGCACCGCGTTCGACCGGTCCCGTGCCGTCGGGTTCGGCCGCGGTCATGGCCGAGAACCTGGTCAAGAGCTATCCGGCCAAGGGCAAGGCACCGGCCGTCCGGGCACTGGACGGACTCGGGCTCACGGTCGAACGCGGCACCGTCTTCGGCCTGCTGGGCCCCAACGGCGCCGGCAAGTCGACCACCGTGAAGATCCTGACCACCCTGGCCGCGGCCGACTCCGGGCGGGCGGTGGTGGCGGGCGCGGACGTGGTCCGGGACGCGGCGGCCGTTCGCCGGGCGATCGGCGTGGTGGCCCAGCACTCGGGCGCCGACCCGATCGCCTCCGGGCGCGAGAACCTCCTGCTGCAGGGGCGGCTGTTCGGCCTGCGGGGCCGGCGGTTGCACGACCGGGTGGAGGAGCTGCTCGCCCGGTTCGACCTCGCCGAGCCGGCCGCCCGGCCGGTGCGCACCTACTCGGGCGGGATGCAGCGCCGCCTGGACATCGCCCTGGGGCTGGTCCACCGCCCGCAGGTGCTCTTCCTCGACGAGCCCACCACCGGTCTCGACCCCGAGTCGCGGACCGCGGTCTGGGCCGAACTGGCCCGACTGGCCCGGGAGGAGGGCATGACCGTGCTGCTCACCACGCACTACCTGGACGAGGCCGACCACCTGGCGGACCGGCTGGCGATCGTCGACCGCGGCCGGATCGTCGTGGAGGGCACACCGGACGCGCTGAAGGGCGAACTCCACGGCGACGCCCTGCAGATCGAACTGCGCGCCGCGGCCGGCCCCGCGCAGGCACTGCTGCACTCCGTCCTCGGCCGGCTGCCGGGCATCCGCGACCTGGCGGTGGACGGCCGTCGTCTCACCGCCCGGGCGGACGACGGCGCGCAGGCCGTGCCGGCCGTGCTGGCCGTGCTGGACCACGCCGGCCACCCGGCGATCGCCGTCCGGGTCGCCAGGCCCTCCCTGGACGACGTCTACCTGCGCTACGCAGGCCGCAGTTTCAGCCAGGCGGACACCTCCGCCGACACCGAAGGAGCGATTCGATGACCACCATGACGCGCACCGCGGCGCACGGCACCCGGCCCGCCGCCACCCGGACACCGACCACCCGGCGAGCGGCCGCGGTGGCGGCCCAGACCTGGTACATGACCGCGCGCCAGCTCAAGGTCTTCCTCAAGCAACCCGCCTACCTGGTGGTCACCCTGATCCAACCGGTGGTCTGGCTCTTCCTCTTCGGGGCGCTGTTCCGCCGCACGGCCGACCTCCCGGGCTTCGGCGGCGGCTCCTACCTCGGCTACCTGGTCCCCGGGGTGATCGTGATGACCGCGGCGTCGGCGAACATGTGGGCCGGCATGGGGACTCTGGAGGAGATCGAGCGCGGCACGCTCAACCGCTTCCTGGTGACGCCGGTCAGCCGCAGCGCCCTGCTGAACGCGAACGTGGTGTCGCAGGGACTGACCACCGCACTGCAGTCGCTGATCATCATCGGACTGGGCGCGTTGGGTGGTGCCCGCTACCAGGGTGGCGCGCTCGGACTGCTGGTCCTGGTGCTGGCCTCCTCGGTGCTCGGGACGCTCTTCGGGGCCTTCTCCAACGCGCTGGGCATGCTGGTCCGCGACCGGGAGAGCATCATCGGCTTCAACACCTTCCTGCTGCTGCCGCTGACCTTCCTCTCCTCCGCCTTCCTGCCGACCGCGATGATGCCGCACTGGATGCAGCGGGTCGCGCGTTTCAATCCGATGAACTGGGCCCTGGAGAGCGCTCGCGCGGTGATGCGTCCCTCGCCCGACTGGTGGTCGGCCGGGACCCACGGCGGCTGGTTGCTGGCCCTGGCCGTGGTGGCCGTGGTGCTGTCCCTGCGCACCTTCCGGGCCTACCAGCGCTCGGTCTGACCACCGCCGGCGGTCGCGCGCCGCGGTGTACGGAGGGCGGGACGGGTCACAGCCCGTCCCGCCCTCCGCGTGCGGTGCGCCGGTCGAGCGGCGCGCGGCCGCGTCCAGATTCGTCACCTGCCCGTCGGCGGCGCCGTCCGGGTACCGGGTGCCGCTCGTGTGACCCGTGTCGACGAGTCGGGGGTCAGCGTCCTGATGCTCGGTGAAGCGGTCGTTGAACTCGCCGGCCCTTCCGGTCCCAAGCCGCTGCTTTCCCCAGGTCATCACCCCTACCGGCCGGACGGCGGCTGCTGGGTGAGTCGCGTCCCGGCGGGGCCCTGGGTCCTGCGGTGGGCGGTGTCGTCGGTGTCGGCGGCGGGGGATACGGTCTGCGCATGGTTGACCGGTCCTCTTCGATATTCGACTTCGCGATGTGGGAGCCCGTCCTGCGGCTCCTGCGTGCGGCCCATGCCGAGCGACTCGCCCATCCGGGCGGCTGGGTCGCGGGACGCATCGGCCAGGGTAGTTGGAGCGTGCCCGTTCCGCGGCGGATGCCGCCGCCGGGGCGGGCCGCCTTGATGTCGGACAACCAGGACCTGCATGAAGCCGTGGGCCGGGTGCGCAGCGCTCTGGTGAAGGATGGCATCGACGGCGTCTCGTTCGCGGTGGAGATCGAGCCGGCGGGCAGGACCCGGCTTCATGTGCTTGTGCCCAGTCCTGCCGTGGAGCCGGGCATCGGTGTGCACCCGGGGGCGCTGGTGCTGGTCGAGGGTGCGCTTCCTCAGCCCTGGCACCGCCTTCCCGATCCATCGCCCGGCGCGGCACCGGCGACGTCGGCGGATCCGGCGCTGCTGGAGCAGACGCTGCGCGAGCGGCTGCCCGATGCCGTCGGCGCCACCGAGGCCGAGATTTCCGCCGCGGAGGCACGCCTTGGCGTCGCCCTGCCTGACGAGCTCAAGGCGCTCTACCGGGTGACACGAGCCAACGGGGAGGACTTGGGTGGCGACTGGGAGTTGGCGGGCCGTCACTCCCAGGCGGTCCGCTGCGAGCTCTTCGGTCTCGATGACCTGTTCGTCGCCGAGGCGGCGACCCGCCACTGCGACTGGCAGTTCGCCGCGATGGAAGCGATCGACATCCGGCCCGACGCCGCCGTGCAGGGGCTGGTCGGCTCCCCGGGTTGGATCGTCTTCGGGGACAACGGCGGCGGCGACCGGCTGGCCGTCGATCTGACCCCCGGTCCCCGCGGGCACACGGGCCAGGTCATCATCCTCTCCCATGAGGAGAGCGTCGGCGCCGCACTCGTGGCCGACTCCCTCACCGACATGGTCCTGGACCGGCCTGGCACCGAACCCAGCAGCTGGGACGCCCGAAAGCCGCCGAGCGTGGCCCGGGTCAACGAGTCCGGTCTGCGAAGCATCGAGGCCGCCGCCCACCCCGGCCTGGAGGTCGTGTCCGTCGGCGTGTGGGACGGCGAACCGTTCAGCCTCGCGCCCCTGACCGGTCTGCCGCGGCTGCGAACCCTCGGTGCCTACCCCGGCACGCTCGCCGACCCGCTGGAGATCGCGAAGCTCACCGGGCTGGAGTTCCTGGAGCTGGGGCCGCAGGAATGGCGTGCCCTGCTCGATGCCCACGCCGTCCCGCGCGGCCTGAAAGCCGCCGCCATCGAGGTGCGCCAAGACGCGGAACCGCTGGCGGTCGTTGCCGTCGCCAACGAACTTCTCGCCCTCTTCGACCGGCCCCCGATCGCCCAGGCCGTGGTCGAAGGCGATCTCGGACCCGCGACGTAGAAGACGGGACCCACAGGAGGACGCCGCCCGGAGTGCCAGTGCCGGGTGCCCGGGTACCCACCGGGGGCTCAGCACCCATGCTCGGCCTCGGACTCCTCGCGCTCCGGCGCGATCCGGTCGGCGAGCCGTTCCCCTCCGGGGCCAGGTCGGCACGAGAGCGGGGCAGGCCTCGGCGAGCGAGGTGACGTGGTGCCCGTCCTGCTTCCCCATCGGATGCGGACCTGGTGCGAGCCACGATGCGCACGATGGAGATGACCGGCTCGGCGGACTCCATCGAGGACATCCTGGTGACACTCAGCGGCCAGGCCACCTGATCCGCCCGCTGACCTCCCGTAGCGGCAGCGACTTGTTCCTCGACCTTGGCCCTGGATCGCCAGCGCGCCGACCTCGCCATGGCCCGGTGTCAGTCGCAGCTGGTGGAAATGGAGTTGGAGGTGGGACGGAGCAGCCTCCGCGAGCGGGCGGGGCGGCTGCCAGGGCCTGGACGTCGTCCTGGGCGGCTGGGTCGTTCGGGTGCTTTCGAGTCCGGCTGACGAGT